>JAOPYX010000048.1 GCA_025964535.1 Actinomycetes bacterium
CGGAGCTCGCGGCCCTGCTCTCGGAGCGTCTGCGCACGCGGACGAGCGCGGAGTGGGAGTCGGAGCTCGCAGCCGCCGGCGTTCCCGCCTCGCCGCTCCGCGACGTCGGCGAGGCGTTCGAGCACGAACAGACGCGCGCCCTCGGAATCCTCCAGCAGCTCGGCGGGGGCACCACCGTCTCACCCCCCTTCTCCGTCGACGGCGAGCGCATCCGGCATCGAACCCCGCCTCCCCGCCTCGGCGACTACGAGGACGAGGACCAGGCTCCTGCGCGGTAGACGTAGCCCTCGAGCGTCCGCCCCAGCACACCTTCCAGCCAAACCGAGACGCCGATGAGCGCATCGAGGTCGACTCCCGTCTCGACCCCCTCACCCTCCAGCAGGTAGACGAGATCTTCCGTCGCGACGTTGCCCGTCGCACGCGGCGCGTACGGGCAGCCGCCCAGACCGCCGACCGACGCATCGAGCACGCTCGCGCCCGCCTCGAGCGCGGCGAGGGAGTTGGCGTAGCCGGTGTTGCGGGTGTTGTGACCGTGAAAGCCCTCGGCGCCCGTGCGCTCGACGAGCGCACGCACCGCGGACGGCGTCGCCACGCCGATCGTGTCCGCCAGGATGACCTCCGCACGCCCGGTGAAGCGCGCGGCGAGCCCGGCGACGACACCCGGATCGACGCGGCCTTCGAAGGGACAGCCAAAGGAGACGGAGATCGTCACCGTGGCCGGCTCTGCCGCCGCGGCGAGAATGGCGTCGACGCGCGCAATTGCTTCCTCGAGCGACGCATTGCCGTTCGCCCGGTTGAAGGACTCCGTCGCCGCGAACGTGACGTTGACACGGTCGAGCCCCGTCGCGTGGAACCGCTCGTAACCGCGCTCGTTCAGCACGAGCCCCGAGTACTCGACGCCGTCGCGGCGCTGCAGCCCGGCGACGACCTCCTCCGCTCCCGCCATCTGTGGCACGCGGTCGTCGCGCACGAAGCTGACCGTCTCGACGCGCGGAAGTCCCGCACCCGCGAGGCGGTTGACCAGCTCGGCCCGCACGTCGGGACCGAGCTGGTCGGGCTCGTTCTGAAGGCCGTCGCGCGGCCCCACGTCGCAGAGGATGACCCGCACCCGAGGAGCGTAGTCATCCGGCCCGGGCTACAACGGACTCGGCGGGATCACCGCCTCGATCGGAACCTCGGCGCCCTGACCGCGAACGTCACGTCCGAACCAGTACCCGATCAAGGCGACCACCACGATCACGGCAAGCGTTCCGAGCGTGAGCGCCTCGAACTCGTTCTGCGTCACGCCCCACGAGTCCTTGAAGGGGTAGCCGACGCCGAACAGGCGCTCGAGCGTGTCCGGGAAAACGGCGACCCATGAGCCGAGCAGGATCCACCCCGTGATGAGGATCGTCGAGACCCAGATGCCCACAATCCCGCCCGGATGCACGTACGGCCGCGGCACGTGCGGATGCGAGTAGCGCAGCTTCAGCGCCGTGGGAAAGATCCAGAGGTACGAGATCAGTGTCGTCGAGATCGCGATGTCGAGCACGACCTGGAACGCGGAAGCGGTGCTGTGGTTCCTCAGCAGATAGATCGCGGCGATCGCGAACACGGAGGACGCGATGCCTGACAGCACGTTCACGCGCACCGGCGTGCCGAGCTTGCGGTTGAACACGCCGAAGAAGGGGAAGAACGCGCCGTCATACGACGCCACCGCCTGGATGCGGTCGGAACCGATCATCCATACCGCCCCCGATGTCACGAGCGCGCCCACGAAGCAGAGCGTCATGACGATCAGGAGTGCGTGCGCCGCCCCGCCATAGACGCCGTGGAAGGTGAGCGTCACCGCGTCGATGAAGCCGCCGATGCCCGTCACCTTGTTCGCCGGGAGCACGAGCAGGATGCAGAAGATCGGGACCACGTACATGAGCACGCCGGTGATGCCGCTGCGGAGCACGGAGAGCGGGACGTCCTTCTGCGGGTTCTCCATCTCCTCGGCCGCCCCGTTCTGGAGCTCGAAGCCGACGTAGTTGAAGAGCAGGACCGGTACGAGGCCGAAGAAGACTGCACGCGTCGGGGTCAGCTCTGACGTCTGGAAGCCCGCGAAGCCGTGCTTGATCCCGTAGATGATCACCGTGAGCGAGAAGAAGCCGAGCACGGCGAAGCGGAGGATCGCGCCGAAGTTCGGGATCCACTTCCCGTAGCGCAGCGAGACGATCGCGACGCCGATCGAGATCCAGATGAAGATCAGCTTGAACGCGTAGTCGCCCGCCGTCCCCGAGCCGATCTTGAAGACGTTCGCGCTCCACGAGTCGGTCGCGATGAACGCGAGCGAACCGCCGACCCACAGCGGGTTCGTCACCCAGTAGAGGATCGCCGCGATGCCGGCGTTCAGCCGGCCGAACGCGAGCTTCGTCCACTCGTAGGGACCGCCCTCCTGCGTGAACGCCGAGCCGATCTCGGCCATCAGCAGCATGTACGGAGCAACAAACACGATGGCCAACACGACGAGCCAGAGGAATCCCTGCGGACCGTTCTGGGCGACGGTGCCGAGCGTGTCGAGCCCAACGAACGCGCAGATGGTGAAGAACACCATGTCGAACCGGCGTAGCGACTTGACGAGCTTGCTCTTCTCGGCCAGCGCGAACGCCGTCGTCTCCTCTACCGCTGTATTCGTTGCCATGCTTCGGTCAGCACCTCCCCTAGGTTCCCAGCGATGATGTCGAACTCCTTCTGCGTCGCGATCAACGGCGGCGAGATCTGGATCACGGGATCGCCACGGTCGTCCGCACGGCAGATGAGCCCCTTCTCGAAGAGCCTCGGCGACAGGAACTCGCGCAGCAGCGTCTCGCACTCTTCGTCGTTGAACGTCTCGCGCTTCTCCTTGTCCTTCACGAGCTCCAGCGCGTAGAAGAAGCCGGTGCCGCGGAGGTCGCCGACGATCGGCAGGTCGAGCAGCTGTGCCAGCGTGTCGCGGAACGCGTCGCCGTTCTCGTGGACGTTCTCGACGATGCGCTCCCGCTTCATGATCTCGAGGTTCTTGAGAGCGATCGCGCACTGGACCGGATGCCCACCGAAGGTGATGCCGTGCGTGTACATCGAGGTGCTCTCGAGGAACGGCTCCATGACGCGGTCCGACGCGATGACCGCGCCGATCGACGCGTAAGCAGACGAGAGCCCCTTTGCGCACGTAATCATGTCGGGCTTGATGTCGTAGAGCTCGGAGCCGAACCACGAGCCGAGGCGGCCGAAGCCGGTGATCACCTCGTCGGCGCAGAGCAGGACCCCGTAGCGGTCGCA
>JAOPYX010000085.1 GCA_025964535.1 Actinomycetes bacterium
CCACTCGAGTCGCTGCTGCGTCGTCTCGTGCGCCTCGGCCATGCGCAGGAGCCTAGATGGTTGATGCCGTGGCGGCCGTTGGTACGGTCGTGCAGTGCGACGCCGCCTGCCCCCTGCGCTCCGTGAGCGCGATTTCGCTCTGCTCTGGTCGGCGGTGCTCGCGATGCGGTTCGCCGAGCAGATGCTCGCGGTCGCCGTCGGCTGGCAGGTGTACTCGATCCACCGAAACCCGCTCGACCTCGGCCTGATCGGGCTCGCCGAGTTCCTACCGCTGCCGTTGCTCGCGCTGCCTGCAGGCCAGCTTGCCGACCGGCTGCCGCGCAAGCTGATCGCGGCCTTCGCGCTGCTCTTGAACGCCGGGGTCGCATCGGCGCTCGTCGTCGTGACACTGCACGGGGCGCGGTCCGTGTGGCCCTTCTTCGCGCTCGCCGCGAGCACGGGCGTTGCAAGTGCGATCGGCTGGCCGGCATTCGGTGCCCTCACGCCGGAGCTCGTACCGACAGAGCTGCTCCCGGGAGCGATGGCGCTCCGGTCGATCGCGGGACAAGCGGCGGTCGTCGTTGGGCCCGCGGCAGGTGGGTTCCTCTTTGCAGCGCGGCCGGAGCTCGTCTACGTCGTCGCGGCGTGCCTCTTCGGCGTGGCGCTCGTCGCGTTGCTTGCGCTCCGCCGGCGCGCCTCGGTGTCCGAGGTCGTCGGCGAAGGGCCTCCCGGCTTCGAGAGCCTCATCGCCGGCGTCCGCTTCGTGCTGCGTACGCGGATGCTGCTCGGCGCCATCGCACTCGACCTGTTCGCCGTGCTGTTCGGCGGCGCCACCGCACTGCTGCCCGTGTTCGCACGTTCGATCCTGCACGTGGGGCCGGTCGGCCTCGGCGTCCTGCGCACCGCGCCCGCTGCCGGCGCGCTCGTCGCCGCAGTGATCCTCGCACGGCGCCCGCTTCGCTTCCCCGCGGGGCCGACGCTGATCGCGGTCGTCGGCGCGTTCGGCGTGAGCATGATCGTCTTCGGGGTCTCGCGCTGGCTCCCCGTGTCTCTCGCCGCACTCGCCGTCGGCGGCTTCGTCGACATGATCAGCGTCAACATCCGCTCGACGACGGTCGCGCTCATCACGCCGAACGAGCTCCGGGGGCGCGTCAACGCCGTCGAGATGGTCTTCGTCAGCGCGTCGAACGAGCTGGGCGCCTTCGAGTCGGGCGTGATCGCGGCGCTCATCGGCACGGTGACCGCGGTCGTGGCCGGCGGCGCTGCGACCGTCGCCGTCGCGCTCTCGTGGACCCGCCTCTTCCCTGCGCTCTCGCGCATGGGCCGGCTCGAGGATCTGCGGCCCGAGCCCGTGAGCGCCGAGGTCACGTGAACCACGACGACGTCGCCGCCCTCCTCGTCGCACATGTTCCCGCCGACGCCAAGGAAGAAGCCGATCGGAGACTGATGCTCGACTTCCTTTCTCGCTTGCCGGAGCCCTTCTCCTCGAGGCAGGTCGAAGCCCATTTCACGGCGTCTGCGCTCGCGCTCGACGCAGCGCGCGCCCGGACCTCCCTCGTGCTGCACCGCAAGCTCGGTCTGTGGCTCCAGCCCGGCGGCCACGTCGAGGAGGACGACTCCACCCTCGCGGCCGCCGCGCTGCGCGAGGTGCGTGAGGAGACAGGCTTGGCAGGCGCCGTGCAGGGCGAGGCGCCGATCCATCTCGACGTGCACGAGATCCCGGAGCGGCCGGACATGCCGCCGCACCTGCACCTCGACGTGCGCTTCCTCGTCGTCGCGACGGGCGCCGAGGATCTCGTCCTCAGCGAGGAGTCGAACGACGTGCGCTGGTGGCAGCTCGCCGAGGCAGCCGGCGCCGGCGACGAGTCGCTGTCGCGCTTGATCCGCGCGGCAGTCTAGATGGTTGATGTCACGGCGGGGTGCGTCTGGGGATGGCTCAGGCCAAGCCGTGTGGTCGGGCCAGCCGAAGGTAAGGCTGGTTGCCTTGCCAAGGCTGACCCGGCCGCACGGCGCAGTGCATGAGTCACCATCCAGGCGTGCACTGTCGGGGCATCAACCATCTAAAGTCGGCTGACATGAGCAACGTCGACCGCTCGACCATCTGGCCGTACGACGAGCGCGGCGAACCGCGGGCGTTCTTCTACCAGCGCTACGGCGACCCGACGAGCTCGGAGGCCGAGGCCCGGCTCGGTGAGCTCGACGGCGGCAGCGCACTCCTCTTTCCCTCCGGTGCCGGCGCCACGAGCGCGCTCGTGCTCTCGCTGCTGAAGCCGGGCGACACGATCGCGCTTGCTGCGGGTTGTTACTTCGGCACCGGCGTCACCTTCCAGGCGTTCGAGCGCTGGGGCCTTCGCTATGTCGAGTTCGACCAGACGGGGCCGCCGCCGGAAGGCGTGCAGCTGATCTGGGTCGAGGCGCCGTCGAACCCCTTCCTCACGATGCCCGACCTCGAGGCGGCAGCTGCACATCCCGCACCGGTCGTCGTGGACGCCACGGTCGCGACGCCGATCCTGCTCCGCCCGCTCGAGCACGGCGCCGACTTCGTCGTCCACAGCGCAACGAAGTATCTCGCGGGTCACGACGACGCGCTCCTCGGCGCGGTGATCTGCCGCGACGCAGGCATTGCCGACGAGCTCCGCACCTTCCGTGGCCGCGCCGGGATCGTCGCCGCGCCCGACGCGGCCTGGCTTCTGCTCCGTGGGCTCAAGACGCTCGAGGTGCGCGTGCTGCGCCAATCCGCGACCGCCGCCGACATCGCCGCGCGCCTCGCGGCGCACCCGAAGGTCGAGACGGTGCGCTATCCCGGGCTCGGCGGGCTGATCTCCTTCGACGTCGAGGGCGGCGAAGCGGCACGCCTCGTCGAGACCTCGACGCGGTTGATCGAGAACGCCACCTCGCTCGGGGGCACGGCGAGCGTGATGGAGAGCAGGCGCCGTTGGGAAGGCGAGCGCGTCCCCGCGGGGCTCCTCCGTCTGAGCATCGGGCTCGAGGAGCCGGACGCCATCTGGGCCGACCTCAGCCAGGCGCTCGCGCACGCCTGAACGCTCTCGACTGCGGGACTTCCGTTACCGTAATCATGGGTCCGATGTCTGGACAGGCTAGGCCGATTGGCCTATGCTGACCCGTGCTTTACGCCTTTAACCGGGCCGCAAGATCAATTACGCACCATAAATCCGGGTCCAAACGGCGAATCAATCCGGGGGTCGGCGTTTCCGCCCAAATGCACGGCGGAATAGAGTCCCGGTGATCCAGCCATTTGGGCCCAGAGACGAGACGTCGGGTTTCGAGCTGATTGGGGGCAACACCTGTGGCGGTCGAACAACGAAAGAGTGGACCGGCGACTGCCGGCGCCCGCAAGCGCAGCACCCAGAACGGAGGCGACAACGGGGCGCGCGCGAACGGCTCTGCGAAGGAGGACGGCGCGGCGGCTGACATCTCCCGGGCGGAGCTCGAGCAGCTCCTGGCGGCGCTGAACGCCGCCCGGGACGGAAACTTCCAGCTACGCCTCCCCGTCCGGGGCAAGGGGATGTCGGCCGAGCTGAACCGGGCGTTCAACGAGCTCGCCGAGCGGCGGGAGGGGCTGACGAAGGAGATCGCCCGGGTCGGACGCGTGATCGGCCGTGAGGGGCGCATGACCGAGCGCGCCTCCACGTCGGACGCCGACGGGCACTGGGCCGAGACGGTCAACGCGCTCAACACCCTCATCGACGACCTCGTCCGCCCCACCACCGAGGTCGCGCGCGTCATCGACGCCGTTGCGCAGGGCGACCTGTCCCAGAAGATGGCGCTCAAGATCGAGGGGCAGCCCGTCAAGGGCGAGTTCCAGCGCATCGGCACCACGGTGAACGCAATGGTCGACCAGCTCTCGTCCTTCGCGGACGAGGTCACCCGCGTCGCCCGCGAGGTCGGCACCGACGGCAAGCTCGGCGGCCAGGCGAAGGTGCGCGGCGTCTCGGGCGTGTGGAAAGACCTCACCGACAACGTGAACACGCTCGCGGCGAACCTCACGACGCAGGTCCGCAACATCGCCGAGGTGACGACGGCTGTGGCGAACGGCGACCTCTCCAAGAAGATCACAGTCGACGTGCGCGGCGAGGTCGCCGAGTTGAAGAACACGGTCAACACAATGGTCGACCAGCTCTCGTCGTTTGCCGACGAGGTCACGCGCGTAGCGCGCGAGGTCGGCGAGGAAGGCACCCTCGGTGGCCAGGCTCAGGTCAAGGGCGTCAGCGGCACATGGAAGGACCTCACCGAGTCGGTGAACGGGCTCGCCTCGAACCTCACCGGCCAGGTGCGCAACATCGC
>JAOPYX010000134.1 GCA_025964535.1 Actinomycetes bacterium
CGACGCCGCCCCGGGCGCGAGCGCCGAGCTCGCCGCGCGCGCCACGGCGTGGTACCTCCAGGACACGGGCGACCTCGGGCTCGGCATGCCGGACGGGCTGCCGAGGGCGACGGAGCACATCCCGGGAATCGTGCGCTTCATCGAGCAGCTGCTCGAGCGGGACTATGCCTACGCCACGGGCGGCGACGTCTACTTCCGCGTCGCACGCGACCCGGAGTACGGGCGTCTCTCGGGGCAGCGGCCGGATCAGATGGAGCAGGGCGAAGAGCCGAGCGCGCTGAAGGAGGATCCCCGCGATTTCGCGCTCTGGAAGGCGAACAAGCCGGGCGAGGACACCGCCTGGGACGCGCCCTGGGGCCGCGGCAGGCCGGGCTGGCACATCGAGTGCTCCGCGATGGCGGAGGAGGCCTTCGGCCCGGTCTTCGAGATCCACGGCGGCGGGATCGACCTCGTCTTCCCGCACCACGAGAACGAGCTTGCCCAGTCGCGCGCGCTCGGCCACGAGTTCGCGCGCATCTGGACGCACAACGGCCTGCTCGAGTTCGGGGGCGAGAAGATGTCGAAGTCGCTCGGCAACGACGTCTCGATCCGCAACGTGCTCGATACGTGGGGGAGAGAGGTCGTGCTGCTCTTCTTCATGACGGCGCACTGGCGCAAGCCGATCGACTTCACCGACGAGACGCTCGCGCAGGCGAAGGCGCAGGTCGAGAGCTTCCGCAACGCATTTCGCTTGCCAGAGACCGACGAGGATGTTCCCGGCTGGGACGAGTTCGTGGCCGTGCTCGATGACGACTTCAACACGCCTGAGGCTCTCAGCCTGCTGCATCTGTGGAGGGCCGCCGGCCGGATCGACTTGCTCGAAGACGGCCTGGCGGTCTTCGGGCTCGACAGCCTTGCCGTTCAGGCAGAGGCGCCGATCGAGGTGATCGAGCTGGCGCAGAATCGGGAGCTCGCTCGGCGGCAAAAGCGCTTCGACGATGCCGACACGCTGCGACGGCAGATCGAAGATGCTGGATGGATCGTCCGCGACGATCCCGCAGGCTTCAAGCTCGTGCCGCGATGACGCGCGAGCAGGTTTACGGCCGCCGTCCCGTGCGCGAGGCGCTCCGCGGCCCGCGCGAGGTGCTCGAGCTCTGGGCCACCGAGCGCGCGGTGAAGGCGGAGCCGTGGCTGCGCGAGACGCGGCAGCCGCGCGTACAGGTGAAGCTCGACAAGGACATCAGCGAGGCTGCGGGCACCCGCGATCACCAGGGCGTGCTCGCGTGGTGCGAGCCGTTCAAGTACGCCGACGCGTACGAGCTGGCGGCGGTGGAACGACCGCTGATCGCCTGCCTCGACCAGGTGAGCGACCCGCGCAACTTCGGCGCCGTCATCCGCAGCGCCGAAGGGGCGGGCGCGACCGGCGTCGTCGTCCCGTCGCACGGCTCGGCAATGGTGACGGCGACCGTCTGCCGCTCGTCGGCAGGGGCGGTCGAGCACCTGCCGATCGCCGTCGTCACCAACCTCGCGCGGTATCTCGAAGAGATCAAAGGGGCCGATCTATGGGTCGCTGCGGCGGATGCGGAGAACGCGACGCCGATGTGGCAGGCCGACCTCTCGGGCGGGCTCGCCTTCGTCTTCGGCGCGGAGGGGAAGGGCCTCCGCCCGCTCGTGCGCCGCACCTGCGATCTCGCCGTGTCGATCCCCCAGCTCGGGCAGGTGGAGTCGCTAAACGTCAGCGTCGCCGCGGCATTGCTGCTCTACGAGGCCCGACGCCAAAGAAGTGGCTGAGCCGACGCTCTACCTGTTCGACGGCTTCAACCTGCTGCATGCAGGCGGCTTCGAGTCGCCGGACGAGTTGCGAGACCTGCTCGCGAGCTGGGTCGCGGGCAAGGGGGCACGGGGCGTGCTCGTCTTCGACGGTCATGGCCCCGACGAGACGCACGGCCGCCTCGAGGTCCGCTGGGCGCCCGACGCGGACACACTGATCGAACGGCTCGCCGCCGATCACCGGCGCGGCGAGCAGGTGGCCGTCGTCTCCTCCGACGCCGCCGTGCGCGGCACCTCCGGAGTCGAGGTGCGGAAGCTCTCCTCGGCCGCATTCATCGCCGAGCTGGTTCCGCCGAGCCATGTCGACCTCTCGCGCGGCGACATGCGCGACAAGCTCGACGCCGCGACGCTGGCCGAGCTCGAGCGCCTGCGTCGCGGCAAGTAGTCGGTCAGACGAGCCACGCGCCCGCGCGCATGATCGTTCGGCCCGCGATCTCGTCGACCTCCCGCCACGCCTGGATGCGCTCTGGGCGAAGCAGGAGGAACACGAACTGCCCTCTGGCCGCTCGCGGGTCCCAGTCGGCCTGCTGCGCGTAGGCGTCCGCGAGCTCCGGCGACGCTCGTTCGAGGTCGACGGCCTCGTGCAGCGTCGCGTCGATCATCACGACGTCGCGCGTGCCACCGAGCGCGAGACGAGATCGCTTCGAGGCGGTGATGTTCCGGGCCGTCGCCGAGCTCTGTTCGGTCGCAAGGACGATCCGCTCACCGTCCCACGCAAACGTCAGGGGGACGAGGTGTGCGTTGCCGCTCGGCGCGGCCGACGCGACCCAGCAATCCGCACGACGTGCCTCGAGCTTCGCGAGCACGTCCGTCTTCCGCTGCAGCCCGGTCCTCGGTGAGCGCTCGAGCACGAGCGGAGCGTACAGTCGGAGACGCGAACACCTGTTCGTATCATGTTGGGTCCATTGCAACTCGACTTGTAAAAGCTTGGACCCCTTGCTATCTTCGCCCTCAACTACAGGGTGAGAGTTTGGGGGCGGCGTCGAAGAGTCGTTCCCGGAACAGCCCATCAGAACCGGGGGAGGCATCGTGTCCGCTCGTACCGCACCAGCGTATTCGCCGCAAAAGGCTCAACGAGAGCTTGAGGATCTCCAGCTCGTCTTGAAGGCCCGCAACGGCGACAGCGTTGCCATGGACCAGCTGATGCGCCGCTATACCGGGTTCGTCCGCCTGAAGGCGAGCTCGTACTTTCTCGCCGGCGGCGACTCCGAGGACCTGATCCAGGAGGGCCTCGTCGGCCTCTACAAGGCGGTGCGCGACTTCCGCACCGACAAGGAGACGTCGTTCCGGAGCTTCGCCGAGCTCTGCGTCACCCGGCAGATCATCACGGCGATCAAGACCGCCACCCGCTTCAAGCATGCGCCGCTGAACACCTACGTCTCGTTCAGCCACACCCCCGCCGGCCAGGATTCGGACGGTGAGTGCTCGCTCGGCGACGCGCTGCCCGGCCCGGCCGTGCACGAGCCGTCGGTGATGGTGATCTCCACCGAGGAGCTCCAGAGCCTCGTGCTCTGCCTCGGCACCGGCCTCTCCTCGCTCGAGGCCGACGCATTGCGCCTCTACCTCGAGGGCTCCTCCTACGAGGACATGGCCGAACGGCTCGAGTGCGACACGAAGACGATCGACAACGCCCTCCAGCGCGTGAAGCGCAAGATCATCACGCACCAGAAGGCACGCGAAGTCGCGGCCTAGCTCCTAGGTCGACTCGACCAATCTCGTATCGGCTCGCGAGGCGAATGCCCTGCGTTTGGGCGTTGCGTGGGGCCGTCACGCGGAGTGCTGCGGACCATTGATTCGGTAGCTCATCGATCGGCACTAGGTAGACACCGGTCGTGGCGCGGCAGTACACGCCGAAGAAATCCACCTGGCCCTGATAGTGCTTGCTCGGGGTCCCTGGATTTGGGTGGTGGTAGTAGCTGCTCGCAGTACGGAAGATCACGGCTCCCTTCGAGAGCCGACCCGTCTTGCACTGGACGCGGGAAAGGATCCGGCCATCGTCGATGACGAGGTCGTAGCGCATGTTCTCGCCGAAAGGCAGCAGCACGTCATACCCGGCCTCGCCCAGTGCAAGCATCACGGCGAGGGTCGTCCGGTCCCCGACATCCTTCGGGTGCTCCATGTTGCCACGGTTGCATACGCATCGGCTGGGCCGTGTCCGGCTCGGACGGGTGGCCGATCGCTTACGATGGGTGTGTGCCGGAGTAGCTCAGCTGGAAGAGCAATTCACTTGTAATGAATAGGCCGTGGGTTCGAGTCCCACCTCCGGCTCTTGGGTCTGCTGCCGATTGGGATGATGGATTGTCTTCGAGCGGTTTGCAGGCACTTTCGTTTCTGTAGACCCTTGACCGATAGGCCCGCTCGGCCGATGAAGAGGGGATGGACGACCTCTTCGGCAGCGGCGCCCCGCCCCTCCGCCTCGAGACCACGTTCGCGGGCCCGCACCGGGCGCGGCCGAGCGCCGTGGTGCGAGTGCCTATCTGGGCGCGCGTCAGCGCCGTGCGCGGCTTCATCACGGTCGTGCTCGTCGGCGGCGGCGCCTGGTTGTATCTCTTCCCGGCCTGGCAGGTCGCCGCGCTGCCGGCTGCCGCGGTGGCGTGTCAGGGCCTGCGCCGCTGGAACGCCGTGCGGTGGGCCTCCTGGAGCGTGATCCTCGCCGCCTTCGGGGCCGAGGCCCTCGTGCTCGGCACCTGGCCGCTGAGGTTCGCTGCCTGCCTCCTGCTCGTCGCGCCGTTCGTCTTCTTCGCCGGCCGGGTGCTGCGCGATATCTAGTGGTGTTGCGTACTCAGTGGTGTTGGGCGATGAGCGCCTCGAGCGTGAGGACGAGGTCCTCCTCGATCCGTGCCTTGCGCACGTAGTCGACCGCGCCTGCTTCGCGGATCTCGAAGACGCGCTCCTCGTAGTCGTGGCCGCTGATCGCGACGATCGGCAGGTCGGGCTCCCGCTCGCGCAGAAGTCGCGTCGCCTGGACGCCGTCGAGCACCGGCATCTCGATGTCCATCACGACGACGTCCGCATCGAGACGTGCGGCCAGGTCGACGACCTCCTTGCCGTTGCGGGCGCGGCCGACGACCTCGAACCGGCCGTCGTGCTCGAGTACCTCGCTGAGCGCCTCGAGGTATGCATCATCGTCCTCGGCGACGATGACTCGGTAGCGGTCGGAACCCACGCCCATCCCAGGCTAGCGCCTCCCTGGGCGGCCGCCCGTCGGCCGACTTCTCAGGCCGTTTGGGCAGTGGCGCGGCGGCGCCCGCGGCCGTTGCCGCCTACTGCGGCGCCTTGTTCCTGCGGGATCTCGACGAAGAACGTCGAGCCCTTGCCGGCCTCCGATTCCACCCAGATCCGGCCGTTCACGCGGCGCACGAGCTCACGGCAGATGAAGAGCCCGAGCCCCGTCCCGCCGATGCCGCGTGTCATGTCCGGGTCGAGGCGGTAGAACTTCTCGAAGATCCGGTGCTGCTCGCCGGCGGCTATGCCCAAGCCTTCGTCGGTGACCAGGAACTGGACGTGGTGGTCGCGCGCGGCCAACGCGACCGTCACCGTCCCGCCGTCGGGCGAGTACTTGACAGCGTTGTCGATCAGGTTCGAAAGCACCTGGCGGAGCTGGCCGGGATCGGCGGCGACCGGCGGCAGCGAGTCCGGCGCGTCCAGCACGAGCTCGACGACGTCCGGAAGGTGCGCCCTCGCCGCGTCGATCTCCAGCTGTGCGATCTCGAGTGGGTCGCATCGTTCGATCGTCACGCGGAGCTTCCCGGAGTCGAGTTGGCTCGCGAGCAGCAGGTCTTTGACGATCTCCGAGAGGCGGTCGGACTCTTCGACGACGACGTCGAGGAGCTTGTCGCGCAGCTGGTCCTCCAGCTGGACGTCGCCGCGACGTAACGTCAGTGCGGCGCCGTAGATCGCCGCGAGTGGGGTGCGCAGCTCGTGCGACACCGTCGCGACGAGGTCCTGCCGCATCGATTCGAGCGCACGCTCCTCGGTCAAGTCCCGGAAGGCGTAGACGGTGCCCTCCTCGTATCCGACGGCCGAGACGGAGAGCCAGAGCTCACCGCGCGCGAGCTCGAGCGGAATGCTCTCCGGCCGCGTCGGCTCGCCGGCGGGCAACGCCGGTACCCGCGACTCGACGGCGGCCCAGCCGGGAATCGCGGTGGCGGCGCGGCGGTCCAGCACGTCGGCCTCCGCCAGGCCGGTGATGCGCTCCGCCGCAGCGTTCCACAGGCGCACGCGACCGGTCCGATCGACGAGGAAGACACCGTCGCCGATCGTGGCCAGGACGCGTGCGGCCTGCGCGCGCTCCTCGGCCTGCCGAAAGAGCCGGGCGTTCTCGATCGCCATCGTGGCGCGCCGCGCGAGCTCCTCCGCGAGCAGCTGATCTTCCGCGCCGAAGCGCCGGCCCGATTCGGAGGAGATGAACGTGATCGCACCGAGCACGCGATCTCGCGACTTGAGCGGCACGCACATGTATGACCGCAGCTCGAGCTGATGCAGCAGCTGCAGATGGAGGTCGTCGACGACGAGGGGCACGAGCATCTCGTCCGTGATCTCCGGCACGAGCTCCGCCCGCCCCGTGCGGATGACCGCAGCGGCGCCGGCGGATTGCTCAGGGCTCGGTGGATAGCGCTCCTGCAGCTCGCGTGCGAACGTCACCTTCGCGGGATCGGCGTGCGCGACGGCAACTTCCGAGAGCGTGCCGTCTGCCTCTACGACATGGACAGCGCACCAGTCGGCGACGTTGCCGACTGCGAGCTCGGCCACCTGCGACAGCGTTTCGCGGTAGTCGAGCGAGCGTGCGAGCACGTCGCCGGCGGCGACGATGAAGGTGCGCTGGTCCTCGATGATCCTCCGGTCGTGGATGTCGGTTGCGGTGCCGATCCAGAACTCGATCTGCCCTGTCTCGTCACGCATCGGCACGGCGCGTCCGAGATGCCAGCGATACGTGCCGTCGGCGGCGCGGAAGCGGTACTCCACCTCGTATGGCTCGCCCGTCGCAAGCGTCTGCTCGCGCCGGGTGACCGCAGCCTGGAGGTCAGCCGGATGCACCGCGGTGAGCCACGCATTCGGCCCGGCGTCGTCGGGTGTCATGCCGGTGTACTCGAACCAACGGTCGTTGAAGTAGGTCGCGCCGCCGTCCGGCCCGGAGGTCCAGACGATCTGAGGCATCGCGTCCGCCAGCTGCCGGTAGCGCGCTTCGCTCGCGCGCTCCAGCTCGGCCACCCGCTGTTCGTGCAGCTTGGCCGCCTGCTCGTGCAGTTGGGAATTCTTCAGCCACAGCTCGACGAAGACCGTCACCTTCGAGCGCAGGACGTCCGCGTCGAGCGGCTTGAAGATGTAGTCGACGGCGCCTGCGGTGTAGCCGCGATAGACGTGCTTGTCCTCCTTCGAGAGCGCGGTCACGAAGAGGATCGGGATGTGTCGCGAGCGCTTCCGCTGCTTGATCAGCGTCGCGAGCTCGAACCCGTCGAGCTCGGGCATCTGGACGTCGAGGAGGATGCAGGCGAACTCGCCGCGGAGCAGCTCCTTCAGTGCGTCCATGCCGGAGGTGACCGACACGAGCCGGTGCCCGAGCGGCTCGAGGATCGCTTCCAGTGCGAGCAGGTTCTCCGCCTTGTCGTCGACCATGAGAATGCTCGCGGGCTGCGTCGTCGACATGTCGACGCTCATGAGGCCGCCTCGCAGCAGAGGCCGTAGACGAACGCCGGGATCTCCTCGAGCGGAAGCACCGCGTCGGCAACCGTCGCGGCCAGCGCCGCGTCCGGCATTGCGCGCTTCTCCGACGTCGCCGGGTCCTGGACGATCGCGACGCCGCCTCGGTCTTTGATTCGCGCGAGGCCTTTCGCGCCGTCGGAGTTCGCTCCTGTGAGCACGATGCCGATCGTGCGATCCCCGTAGGCGTCGGCGGCCGAATCGAACAGGACGTCGATCGAGGGTCGAGCGAAGTTCACCGGCGCGTCCGTCGAGAGCGCGAGATGGCCGTTCTCGACGAGCACGTGGTAGTCGGGCGGGCCGACGTACACGTGATCCCGTTCGAGCGGAGTCTTGTCGTCCGGGTCGCGTACGACTCGACGCGTGTGGTCCTGCAGCAGACGCCCGAGGACGGGCGCCTCCGACTCGGCCCAACGGTGCTGCGCGATGACGATCGGCGGGTGCACGTCGTCGCGCAGGCCGCCGAGCAGCTGGCTCAGCGCCTGCAGCCCTCCCCAGGACGTCCCGATCACGATGAGCTCGTACACCTCACGAGATCTTTCGATAGATGCGCTCGGAGGTGTCGACGTCCTCGTACGAGTCGGCGAACGGCGTGAACGTCACCGACTCCTTGTGTCCGAGCGCGAGCATGCCGAACGTATCGAGGCTGTCGTGGAAGAGCCGATGGACTCGATCCTGCAGTGCCTTGTCGAA
>JAOPYX010000146.1 GCA_025964535.1 Actinomycetes bacterium
GCCTCGCGTCGGACGACGGCGCGCACCTCTACCTCGGCGGCGCCATGGGCTGTGGTGTCGCGGCCGCGCTCGGCGTCGCGGAGCGGTGCCCCGAGCGCGGCGTCGTGGCTGTGGTCGGCGACGGCGATCTGCTGATGGGCGCGGGCTCTCTCTGGTCGCTCTCGGGGCTGCGGCCCGCCAACCTCTTGTTGCTGATCCTCGACGACGGCCGCTACTCGATCACCGGCGGACAGGATCTCGTCGCGCCGCGCGCGTTCGCAGCGGTTGCGGATGCGCTCCCGCACCTCTCGGTTCGCGAGGTCGACTCGAGTGACATGGTCGACGATGCCGTGCGGACATTGCCGCGCCCGGGTGTGCTCGTCGCGCACATCGACGAGCCGGGCTGGCCGGGGCCGAGCCCCTTCGTCGATCCGCACGACGTCCGCATTCGCTTTCGCGCGAACGCCCGAGGCGAGCGCTGACCGGAGCTGCCCAGACCGTCGCGGCGCAGCTCGCCGAGGCGATCGCGACACGCACGGCCGGGCCCGTCTTCGCCTTTCCCGGCGGCGGCAGCAACCTCGAGGTGATCGAAGAGCTCGGGGCACGCGGCGTCGAGGTCGTCGTCGCCCACTCGGAAGGCGGCGCGGCATTCATGGCATCGACCACTGCCGACCTCGCCGGCCGTCCGGGCGTGCTTCTCGTCGGGCTCGGGCCTGGCGTCGCCAACGCCGTCAACGGCGTTGCGCACGCGTGGCTCGACCAGAGCCCGTTGCTCGTCGTCAGCGACCGGTTCAGCCCAGACGAGCTCGACACGAGCGGCCATCAGGTGCTCGACCACACGGCACTGCTCGCGCCGGTGACGAAATGGCAGCAGACGCTGACGGCGGCGAACGCCGGCCACGCGATCCAACAGGCACTCGAGGAGGCGATGGCGGAGCCGCGCGGTCCGGTGCACCTCGAGCTGCCACGCGACGTCGCCGGCGCCGGCGTCGTGGATGCGCCCGAGGTCTTGCGGGCGCATCCAGCCTCGACGCCGGACCTTCCGGCCTCGGTCGTCGCAGCGCTCCGTGAAGCGCGAAAGCCGGTGCTGCTCGTGGGAGACGAAGCGGTCGGCGTTCCGCAGGACGTGCTAATCGGCCTCGCCGAGCAGCTGAACGCGCCCGTGCTCACGTCGTACAAGGGAAAGGGCGTCTTTCCGGAGCGTCATCCCCTCTGGTGCGGCATCGTCACGAACGCAACGCTCGAGGCAGAGGTGCTGCAGACGGCCGACGCGATCGTCGCGATCGGCCTCGATCCGGTCGAGTTGCTGCCACGGCCGTGGGCCGCGCCGCCGCCGCTGCTCGCGCTGCGCGCGCACGGCGAGACCGCGCCGGGATTCGGCGCAACGTGTGAGCTGATCGGCAACGTGCCTGTGCTGGTGCAGGAGCTGCGTGCCGAACTCGGCGCCGGCGCGTCCACCTGGACCGAGTCAGAAGTCGCCCGCTGCCGCGACGGGATGCTCTCGCGCCTGCGGATTCCCTCGCCCGGGTCCCTCAGCGCGGTCGAGGCCGTCGAGGCGGTGCTCGACGCGGTGCCCGACTCGACGACGGTCACAGTCGACGCCGGTGCACACATGTTCGCGGCAACGTGGTTCTGGCGGTCGACGCTGCCGCAGCGCTTCCTGATCTCGAACGGCCTCGCGACGATGGGGTACGCCGTTCCCGCGGCGGTTGCGGCGGCGCTCGCGCGGCCAGGCGAGCCGGTACTTGCCCTCACGGGCGACGGCGGCTTCCTCCTGCACGGCGCGGAGCTCGAGACGGCCGTGCGCCTGGGTGCGAAGATCGTCGTGATCGCCTTGAACGACGCCAGCCTCAGCCTCATCCGGATCAAGCAGGAAGACAAGCGCTACCGCCGTGCCGCGGTCGACTTCTCGCGAGCCAGGCTGGCCGACGTCGGACGAGCGCTGGGCGCCGCGGGAACGACGGTCGACGACGCCGACACGCTGGGCACCGCAGTGCGCGCCGCGCTCGCTGCCGACGGCCCGTCGGTGATCGAGGTGCTCCTCTCGGGCGGCGAGTACCGCGCACTCCAGCACGCGATTCGCGGCGGCGGCTGATCGCGTGCGCGTCGGCATCGTCCAGACCGATCCGCAGCTCGGCGATGTCGAGGGGAACCTCCGGCGCTCGATCGAGTGGCTCGAGAAGGCGGCAGCCGGCGGCTGTGCGCTCGTCGTGTTTCCCGAGTGCGCGCTCAGCGGTTACATGTTCGTCGACGCCGCAGAGGCGACTCGCGCGGCGATCGGCGTCCCAGGCCCCGAGATCGATGCGCTCCTCGAGGCCTGCGCACGGCTCCAGCTGCACTGCGTCGTCGGCGTGCTGGAGCGCGACGGCGAGACGCTGCTGAACACCGCGCTCCTGCTCGGCCCCGCCGGGCTCGTCGGCGCGTACCGCAAGTCGCACATCGCGTGCATCGGCGTCGACTGCTTCACGACGCCGGGGGAGGACAGCTACGAGGTGTTCGACACGCCGATCGGCCGCATCGGCTTGCAGATCTGTTACGACTGGCGCTTCCCCGAGATCACGCGCGTGCTGGCGCTGGCCGGCGCCGAGATCGTCGCGCACCCGACGAACTCACCCGTCGCCGCACGTGAGCTCGCCGACTACGTGCCACGCACGCGCGCGGTCGAGAACGCCGTGTACTTCCTCACCGCCAACCGCGTCGGCGTCGAAGCCGGCGCGACGTTCTACGGCTGCAGCCAGATCGTGGATCCCTTCGGAACGGTGATCGCACTGGCCGACGGCGCGAGCGAGTCGCTGATCGTCGCCGAGATCGATCTCGCGCTCGCGCGCGAGAAGACGAAGGAGCCAGGCGAGGGACAGTATGCGGTGCGGCTGTTCGCCGACCGCCGGCCCGAGCTCTACGGGCCCCTCGCCGACGGCGGCTAGACGGGGAACGCAGCGTTGATCGCTGCCGCGTGCTCCGGTCGCAGCGTGCTCTTGCCGCGGAAGCCGAGCGAGCGTGCGAAGGCGGCGTCGGTCGCGGCGCCCATGGCGTCGGCGTCGACCCATACGCGGTCGAACAGTCCCGAGACACCCGCCGCGATGCCGTCGGCGACGACCTTCGATCGTGCGTAGAGCAGCTCCTGCGCGTCCTCGCGCGGTTGCGTCCCGAGATCGCGGCCGAGGTCGTTCGCGCCAAGCCCGAGCGCGTCGACGTGCGGGCGCGATGCAAGCTCGTACGCATCGTGGAGCCCGCGCGCCGATTCGATGACGGCGAGCACGGGCAGCCCCGCACCTGCGGCAACGTCGATCGTCGCGACGGCGGCCTGCGGAACGAGGAGCCCGTCCAGCGCGAGGTCGGCCACCAGGGCGAGATCGTCGGCGGCAAGAGGACCGTGCAGTTCGTTCACCCGCACGAGGCGCGCCGGCCCCGTCGAGGCATCGCCCCACAGGTCCGCGAGGACGTCGCGCGCACGCGCCTTTGCATCGGGCGGGGTCAAGTCTTCGAGGTCGGCCACCACCGCGTCGGCTTCCGACGCGAGCGCGCGCTCCAGCGCGGCGACGTCGTCGGCGCGCACGAACAGCAGCGAGCGGTACCTGAGCGGCGTCATCAGACGACGGGCTCGAGCTCGGCGCCGAGCCCGAGCAGCAGGCCGTCGGCCTTCACCGCCGGGCTCGTCGTGAGGAAGAGCACGACGCCGTCGGCCGGCGCGTAGATCTCCTCGATCACGTCGCCCCAGAGGTCGTGGATGCGCCCGAGGAGCGCCCCTTCGCCGACCTTCTCGCCGGCGCGTACCGCAGACGCCCACCAGCCGGCGTCGCGTGAGGTGAGCCAGTCGAAGCGGCCGACGCGCTGCAGTGGAGTAGGCGGCGGGGCCATTTCCCCCGGCAGCATCCCGAGCTGGCGCAGGGCGTTGCGAACGCCGTCCGCGAGCAGCTGCACGGCGCTGCCCTCGAGCTGTCCGCAGCCGCCTGCTTCCGCGATGATCGCCGGAATCCCGGCAGCGGCGGCCGCGCTCGACGTCATACCGCCGAGCGCGCCCGGCTTCGGCTCGTCGCGCACGACGTACGGCAGGCCGAAGGCAACCGCGAGCGCGTCCGCGGCCTTCTCGACCGGTGAGGCCTCGTAGATGGTGAACGGCTCGAGCGCCTCCACCATGTCGCCGCCGTGGAGGTCGATCAGCACGTCGGCGGGCGCGATCACCTGCTCGAAGATGCAACCGGCGAGCGCGTCGGTGTAGGTGCCGTCGGCGCTGCCGGGGAAGGAGCGGTTGAGGTTCTTCCCGTCCTCCGGCACGACGAACGGCGAGCGCCGCTCGTACGACTGCATGCTCACGATCGGGACGGCGGTGATCGAGCCGGACAGCTCGGCCGTGTCGAGCTCGTTCATGACTCGCACCACCGCCGCGATCGAGGAGTACTCGCAGCCGTGGATGCCGCCGATCAATGCGAGGTGCGGTCCGTCGCTTCCGCCGCGTGCCTCGAACGCCGGGTGATCGACGTCGCGCAGCAGCTCGTGGTCGAAACGGATCGTCCGGCGCTCGATCATTGGCTCTCCTCCAGGATCTCGGGTGCGTGTGGTGCGGGAGCGTGGCTCCAGGCGAAGTGGCAGGCGGCAAGGTGCCCGGGCCCTGCGCCTCCCGGCTCGAGCAGCGGGTCAACGTCCGAGCAGAGTGGCTCCTGCGCGATCGGGCAGCGTGGGTGGAAGCGGCAGCCGGACGGCAGGTCGACCGGGCTCGGCGGGTCGCCGACGACCGCGACCGCCTCGGACTGCCTCCCCGGCACGAGGCGGGGAACAGCCTTGAGCAGCCCCTGCGTGTACGGGTGCCGCGGGTTCGCGAACAGCTCGTCGGTGGCGGCCGTCTCGACGATCCGTCCGAGGTACATCACCGCGACGCGATCGCACACGTGGCGGACGACGGACATGTTGTGCGCGATGAGCAGGACGGTCAGGCCGAGCCGGTCGCGCAGCTCCTCGAGCAGGTTCAACACTGTCGCCTGCACCGAGACGTCGAGCGCCGATACCGGCTCGTCGGCGACGAGCACGTCGGGCTCGAGCGCGAGTGCGCGCGCGATGCTCACGCGCTGCCGCTGGCCGCCGGAGAATTGCCGCGGATGCGCGTCGAGCGCGCGCTCGGGCAGGCCGACCAGCTCGAGCAGCTCGCGACAGCGCGCGTCGACCGCATCCTTCGGGACGACCTCGTGCGCGCGCAGCAGCTCCGACAGCGTCTGGCGCACGGTCATGCGCGGGTTCAGCGACGCGTACGGGTCCTGGAAGACCATCTGGATGCGACGCCGTCCGGCGCGGTCGCGGTCGGCCTGCAAGGTCTCGCCTGCAAAGCGGATCGTTCCGGCCGTCGGCCGGTAGAGGCCGACGATACAGCGGCCGAGCGTCGACTTGCCGCACCCCGACTCGCCGACGAGGCCGAGCGTCTCCCCGCGCGCGAGCTCGAGGTCGACGCCGTCGACGGCGCGCAGCACCTCGGGGGGCTCCCGGCGCAGGCGGCGGCCGAGGCTCCGGCCGAGCGGGAATTGCATCGACAGCCCCTCGACCTGCAGGAGTGGCTCAGACACCGGTCACGACCGGTTCGGCGCGCGCCGCGGCGGCGCAGTCCTCGTGATGCAGACAACGCGTCTCGCGGCTGCCGAGGGCGATCAGCGGGATCGGTGCCTGCGTGCAGTCGGGGCGGACGAAGCTGCAGCGCGGATGGAAGCGGCAGCCCTGCGGCGGCGACGCGAGGTCCGGCGGCGAGCCCGGGATCGACGACAGATGGTTGCGCACGAGATCGAAGTCCGGGACGGAGCGGAGGAGCGCGAGGGTGTAGGGATGACGCGGCTCGCGGAACACCTCCGCCACGGTCCCCGTCTCGACCACCTGCCCGGCGTACATGACCGCGATGCGCTGGCACGTCTGCGCGATCACCGCAAGGTCGTGCGAGACGAACACGATGCTGACGCCGAGGTCTGCCTGCAGCGCCGCGAGCAGCTTCAGGATCTGGTCCTGGATCGTGACGTCGAGCGCCGTCGTCGGCTCGTCGCAGAGGATCAGCTTCGGGTCTGCGGACAGCGCGATCGCGATCACCACGCGCTGGCGCATGCCGCCCGACAGCTCGTGCGGATAGGCCTCGTAGCGGCGCGACGGGTCGGCGATGCCGACGAGTCGCATCAGCTCGAGCGCGCGATCGCGCGCGCCGCGTCGTCCGGCGCCGAGTCGCACGAGCGGGGCCTCCGCGATCTGGTCGCCGACGCGCATGACGGGGTTCAGTGCGGTCATCGGCTCCTGGAAGACCATCGAGACGGTTCGTCCACGCAGCTCGCGAAGCTTCGCGCCGCCGCCGCGGGTCACGTCGACGCCGTCGATCTCCACCGTCCCGCCGGCGATGCGAGCGGCGCGCGGCAGGAGACCGACGATCGCGCGCAGCGCCATCGTCTTGCCCGAGCCCGACTCGCCGACGATGCCGAGCGCCTCGCCCTCCTGCACGTCGAACGAGGCGCCGTCGACTGCGCGCAGCACGCCGTGCGCGAGGGGAAACTCGACCTGCAGATCGGTGACGCGTAGGAGCGGCGTGCTCATTCCGGCCTCAGCAGGTCGGCGAGCCCGTCGGCGAGCAGCGACAGGCCGAGCGCAGTGATCACGACTGCGATTCCCGGCAGCGTCGAGAGCTCCCAGTGCGTCGTGAGGAACGTCTGCCCGTCGGCGATCATCTTGCCCCAGTCGGCGGTAGGCGGCTGGACGCCGAGGCCGAGGTAGCCGAGCGTGACGATCGCGAGGATGTCGAGGACGATGTCCGACATCGCGAACACGATCGCCTGCGTGATCACGTTCGGCAGCAGATGCCGGAACAGGATCCGCGCATCCGAGAGACCGGCGGAGCGCGCCGCGAGGACGTACTCGCGCCGCTTCGCCACGATCACCTCGCCGCGGACGATTCGTGCGTAGGAGACCCAGCCGACGATCGTGATCGCGATGTAGATGTTGCGCGTGCCGGAGCCGAGCGCGAAGACGAGCGCGATGATCAGGACGTAGAACGGGAACGCGACGACGATGTTCACGAGCCAGTTCGTGACGGTGTCGATCCAACCGCCGTAGAAGCCCGAGACGAGGCCGACCAGCGTCCCGATGACGAACGGGAAGAGGACCGCGAGGAAGGCGACGCGCAGGTCGGTGCGCGCGCCGTACACGAGGCGCGACCACACGTCGCGGCCGAGGTCGTCGGTGCCGAGCCAATGCGACGACGTCGGGCCCTGCAGCGTGTGCAGGAGGTCCTGAGACGTCGGATCGTGCCTCGTGACGAGCGGCGCCAACACCGCGAGCAGCACCATCGTGCCGAGGATCGAAACGCCCCCGACGAAGCTCGGGGTGCGATACCAGCGGC
Source organism: Actinomycetes bacterium (assembly GCA_025964535.1). Classification (GTDB taxonomy): domain Bacteria; phylum Actinomycetota; class Thermoleophilia; order Gaiellales; family Gaiellaceae; genus Palsa-739. The sequence goes on from JAOPYX010000146.1 coordinate 7,334, forward strand.
GCCGGAACCCGTGCCGGTGCTCGGCGATGACGGCTTCGGTGACGACCTCTGCGGCGATGGACATCTACTCGAACCGCACGCGAGGGTCGAGGAGGGCATGCGCTACGTCCGTCAACAGGTACACGAGAACGACCATCACCGAGAAGACCAGGGTCACCGCCTGCACGACCGGGAAGTCGCGCTGAAAGATCGAGTTGATCATCAGCTGGCCGATGCCAGGCACCGCGAAGACCTGCTCGATCACGAGCGTGCCGCCGACGAGGAAGCCGACGTTGACGCCGAGCACGGAGACCGTCGAGACGATCCCGTTGCGAAGCGCGTGGTGCACGAGCACGCGCCGCTCGGGCAACCCTTTCGAGCGTGCGGTGGTCACGTAGTCCGACTCGAGCACCTCGAGCAGGCTCGCGCGCAGGCTGCGGATCAGGATCGGGGCGATGCCGAAGGCGACGGTCAGCGACGGTAGGAACATCGAGTGCAGGTGCCCGGTGAAGCCGTTGCCGTAGCCGCCGACCGGGAACAGCCGACCGAGGTGGAGCCCGAAGACGAGGAGCAGCACGATGCCGACCCAAAACGGCGGGAAGCCAAGGCCGACGAGCGGAACGGCGCGCACCAGGTGGTCGGGCAACCGGTCACGCTGCGTCGCGGCGAGCGCCGCGAGCGGTACCGCGATGAGCACCGACAGGAGCGTCCCGAAGCCGATCAGCCAGAGCGTGACAGGGAGCCGGTCGACGACGAGCCGGCCGGCTCCCATGCCGTAGAAGAGCGAGGATCCCAGGTCGCCGTGCACGAGGCGGCCCATGAACTTCTCGTACTGGACGGGGAGCGGGCGGTCGAGACCCCACTCGTGGTGAAGCAGCGCGACGCGTGCATCCGTGGCCTGGTTCCCGAGGATCGTCCGCGCCGGGTCGCCCGGCACGAGGTGGATCAGGAAAAAGACCAGGATGGTGACGCCGAGCACGATCGGCACGAGGTGCGCCAAGCGACGCACCACGTATCCGCCGAGACTCAACTGCTCGCTCCCGTCCCTTGATGCCCTAGCCCAGCCAGGCGTCCTCGAGGTGGTAGTTGCCGAGTGGGTACACGTAGAACCCGTGCAGCTTGCTGCTCGTCGCCCACCGATACGGCGAGTAGTAGAGGAAGTTGAGGAACGCGTCGCTCGCTGCCTGCTTCTGCAGCTGAGCGTAGAGCTGCGCCCGCTTCGTCGGATCCGTCTCCCGCTGCGCCTTGTGCGACAGCTTGACGACGGCCGGGTTGTTGTAGCCGGTGTAGAAGGAGTGCGCGCCGCCCGCCGGATCGATGGCGAACGTGACAAGCTCGTCCGGGTCGGCGATGTCCATGGTCCAGTAGCTGAACCCGAGCTGGTAGTTGCGCTTCCCGATGTCGTTGAACTCGGTCGACGTGTCCTCCTGCTTGAAGACGACGTTGATCCCGAGGCCCTTCAGCGACTGCTGGATGACCTGGCCCATCGCACTCTCCACCTGCGCGCCCGCGCCGACGAGGAGCGTCACCTTGAAGCCCTTGGCGAACTTCGACTTCGCCAGCTCCGCCTTGGCCTTCGTCATGTCGTACTGCAGGCCGCCGGCGTTCGCCGAGTAGTACGGCACCTGTGGCGGCAGGAACGAGTTCGCCGGCTTGCCGTAGCCGAAGAGCACGCTCTTCACGATGGCTGCGCGGTCGATGGCGTACGAGATCGCGCGCCGCACGTGCACGTCGGCGAGCGGCGGGTACGACTCGTTCATGCCGAGGTAGTCCGTCCGGGTCGACGGGAACAGGTTCATCGTGACGCCGGGCGTGCTCTTCAGCTTGGTGATCGAGTTGAACGGCGGGAACTCGTCCACCTGGATCTGGCCGCCGCGGAGCTGGAGCTCGCGGGTGTTCTCGTCGGTCACGAACGTCCAGGTGACCTTGTCGAGATACGGCTTGCCCTTCTGCCAGTAGAACGGGTTTCGCTTGAGCGTCACCGACTGTCCGACGACGCGCTTGTCCCACATGAACGGCCCAGTGCCGATCGGATGCGTGTAGAACGCCTTGCGGCTCTGCCCCGCAAAGTGGTTCGGGATGATCCCGTTCGCGAACAGCGCGATGTCCGCGAGGAACGGAGCCCAGGCGAACTTCAGGTGGAACACGACCGTGTCAGGCGACGGGGTCGTGATGCTCTTGATCGCGGCGTCGAGGTAACCCCAGCCCTTGGCCTGCGCGCGCGCGTCGTCGATCGAGAACTTCACGTCGGCCGAGGTCATGGGCTTGCCGTTCGAGAACTTGACGCCCTTGCGCAGCGTGAAGGTGTACGTCTTGCCGTCCTTCGCCTGCGAGTAGCCGGTGGCGAGCCACGGGTTGAGCGTCTTGCCGTCCTTGCCCGCCAGGTAGAGCGGCTCCATGATCTGCTCCGTGATCCAGATGGACTCGTTCTGGAACACGTTGGTCTTGTCGAAGCTCTGCGAGTCCTCGATGCGAGCGATGGTGATCGAGCCGCCGCGCTTCGGCGTGGCGGCGCGGTGCGTCGGCGATGCGCTCGCTGCGAGAGCGGCCGTGGCGGCGAGGACAACCCCGCTGACGACCGCGAGGAAGAAGAGTGGTCTCTTGCCCTGCACGTGCACTCCTTTCGACCCGGGGTTGGGTACCGGCGTGGAGTGGTGTATACAACACACTGTCGCAGATGAGCAACCTCTCCACGTGATCGGACATTCGACAACGAACGGCGCCGCGCTGGCGCACCCGGCCGACCACAAGTTGCTCTCGCGCGCCGTCGCCGACTGGCTGGCGCAGCGGATCATCTCGGGCGAGCAGGCGCCCGGCTCCCGCCTCGCCGAGACGAAGCTGGCCGAGCTCGCCGGCGTCAGCCGCTCGCCCGTTCGCGAGGCGCTCCGCATCCTCGCCGGCGAGGGCCTCGTCGAGCTCGTGCCGCGCGCGGGCGCGCGCGTCGCCCGGGTCGGCCAGGAGGACGTGCGCCAGTTGTACGCCTGCCGCATGCTGCTCGAGCCGCTGGCAGCGGCCCTCGCGGTCGAAGCGCTGGAGCCGGCCGACGTCGCCGCCCTCGACGGCGTCCGGCGCGCGATGGAGGCCGCGGTCGCCGAGGACGACGGTCAGCGCTTCCTCGCGGAGAACATCGCATACTTCCAGTTGCTGCTCGCGCGCTGTCCGAACGCGACGATGCGCGAGCTCGTCGGGCTGACGTGGAACAAGTCCGCGCGGTACTGGAGCATCTTCGCCCGCCTGCCGCGGTACAGCCAGGGGTCGCTCGTGCAGCATCAGCCGCTGCACGAGGCGGTGCTGGCCAAGGATCC
>JAOPYX010000150.1 GCA_025964535.1 Actinomycetes bacterium
GAACCCGCCCGCGCAGGTGCGGACGCAGCGGATCGGAGACGTCGACGACGGCGAGCTCGCTCGAGGCCGTACCGAGCCCGACCCAGAGCGTGTGCCCATCCGGCGAGAGCGAGAGATGTCGCGGCCATTGCCAGAGCTTCAGTCGCGCCACGACGACACCGCGTACGACGTCCACCGTTGCCACGTCGACGCGTCCGGAGTCGGTGACGAACGCGTAGCGCCCGCTCGGCGAAGACGCCGTATAGCGCGGCTGCTCGAAGCTCGTGAGCACATGCCGCACCGCGAGCTTCCGCGCGTCGAGCAGCGTGAGCTCGCCGAGATCCCAGTGCGCGACGACCGCCGCGTCGCCGACGCTCTCGACGCTTCGCGGCCCCGGACGCGTCTCGATCCGTGAGCGGATTGCACCGGTCACCATGTCGACGACAGCGATGTGCGACTGGTCGTCCGCGGTCGCAAACGCGAGGGGCGCCGGACGCGCGCGCAGCGCGAACGGCGCCGCCGCGGCGGTGAGCAGGAACTCGGCTCGGTTCACGCTCGTACTACGCGACGGCGGCCGCGCGAGGTCCGGGGGCCTAGCAATGTGCTCTTCATGACTCGACCATAGGATGACCGAGACAACGCCTAGAAGGGAGTCCTCGTGGCATCCTCGAGCACGGCGCACGTCCTGGTGGTGGCCGACCGTACGGCAGCAACCCCGGCACTCCTCGACGCCATCCGGGAGCGAGCCTCGCGCGGCCCGGCCCGCTTCCACCTCCTCGTCCCGAACCCGGCAGAGCATGCCGAGCTGACCGACGCCGCGCGCCGGAAGGACGTCACCGCGGGTGAGCAGGTGCTCGCACTCGCGCTGCCTCTCATCGACGCGGCGGCCGGGAGCCATGCGGACGGTTCGGTGTCACTGCGCCACGACCCGATGGACGCGATCGAGGACGCGCTCCGGAACGACCAGTTCGACGAGATCATCCTCTCCACGCTCCCGCACAGCGTGTCGCGGTGGCTGCACCTCGACCTCCCCCACCGGGTCGCGCACCTCGGCCTGCCGCTGACGACCGTTACCGCGCAGGAGCGGACGCCGGCCGCCTGATCTCGCGGACCGCCGGCAGGTTCCCAGCGGTCGCCTCGAGCCGTCCGGCGGGCTAGTCGGCGCGCTGGTAGCGCGCGACGGAGAAGCCGAGGATGAGCGGCACGTCGAGGACGAACAGTCCGAGCGCCCACGTCAGCAGCACCAGCTCCTCGCCGCGTGTGTGGTTGCGCAGGAACACGTACTCGATCATGCCGCCGATCACGACATACGCGGCGAGCGACCAGCCGGCGACGGCGTGGAACGAGCTGCGGGAGAAGCTCGACAGCGCACCGATCAGCACGAGCTGAGCGACGACGAGGACCGTTGCCGCTGCCAACATCACGTAGGCCGGCAGCGTGTTCGGCTTGCCGGGCAGGTACGAGGCGAGGTAGACGACGCTGACGACGACGAGCACGAGCGCGGCGACGCCGCACTCCCAGATCGGCGGGCGGCGGATCTCCGCCGGCCGAGCGGGCGCCGAGATCATGTGGCGATCCGCGTCATGATCACGAGCGTCGCCACCTGCATGACCCCGGTGATGCCGGCGGTGTACAGGAAGCGCTTCATCAGCTTCGCGATCAGCTCGCCATCCGGTTGCGGCTTCTTCAGCTCGAACAAGACGGCGATGTTCGCGGGCTCGAGATAGCCGATTGCGATCACGGCCATGATGGCGACCACGATGAACGAGGCGACGATCCAGCCGTGGCGCGGATAGTTGGAGTCGAGGAAGCCGAGATTGTGCGCGAGCTGGAAGCCGGAGGCGAGCGTCATCGTGACAAGCGTTGGGATCAGGAGCACGAGCTTCGGCATGAACCGAGCCGAGAACTCGACCCGCGCAGGGATCGACATGCGACCGATGATCGGACCGAGCACGAAGCCGAGGAAGAGATCGAGCGTCGTCCACGCGCCCCCGCCGACGACGTGAAAGAAGTCGATCGCCCACATCCAGTTCCCGGCGATCGCAACGATCAGGCCCACGACGGCAGCTGCCGCGAAGGGCAACCCCGCACGCGGCACGATCTGGATCTCGGACGGCACCAGAGCGCCGGGCCCGTCCTCGGTATGGGCAACCGTCGTCACGAACGCGACAATAACCCTCGAGGCAGACGACTTCCAGCCCCCGACGAGGCGGGAGGAAACACCCACTAGACTCGTCTCCGCATGAAGATCGTTGTCGCGAATCTCAAAGGCGGGGTCGGGAAGACGACGGCGGCCGTCTATCTGTCCGCGGTCGCGGCCGCCCGCGGATACGACCCTGTTCTGCTCGTAGACGCCGACCGGCAGGCTTCGTCGGCCGAATGGCTGGAGGAGAGCCCTGTCGAGGGTGTGACGGTCGTCGAAGCCCCATCGGAGCGGACGTTGACCCGTGCCATGAGCCGTGATGGGGGGATGGCCGTCGTCGACACGCCCCCCGGTGACGAGCGACTCGTGCAATCGGCCATCAACTCGGCCGACGCCGTCGTCATTCCGACACGAGCCGGAGGGGTCGAGTACGCACGGGTGGCCGTGACGCTCGGGATGATCCCTGCCCGCACGTCCCGTGGTGTCGTCATCTCCGCCGCGCGGCTCGGCACGAACGACCTCGACGAGGCGATCGCCTGGTGGAAGGAAGAGAAGGTCCCGATTTGGGGCGTGATCCCCGAGCGAGTCGGCATCGCGGCCGGGCCGGAAGCACGCCTCTACCGGCAAGGCCTCGACGAATACGACGCGGTTCTCCGCCGTGTGCTTCGCAGGCGCTGAACTAATGCAGCACGTTCGTCTCGAGCACAACCAACGCGAACCCGAGCAGACCGTTCGCGACTGCTGAGAGCGCTCCGTAATACCAGCGGCTGTACGCGCGCCTGCCGACGACGAAGCCCCAGCCCAGGAGTTGCACGACGCAGATCGCGAGCGCCACGGTCAGGGCAACGTGGTCGGTGAAGAGGCCGGCCCAGCCGAGAAGCAACATCACGGTGGGACCGAACGCCGCCTCGACGAGCGGCCACTCGGAGCGCGCGATCGCGAGCGCGAGCTCCGACGTGAATCGCCTGCCGCGGTAGATCCGCTCTCCGGTGATCTGCGACCACACGTGAGCGAGCCAGAACACGGCCATCGTCGATAGGAGCGAGACGGCGCTTCCGATCGCGGACATGTGAGCCTCACGGACGGCGGCGAGAAGACCGGCTGCGACGATCGAGCCGTACACCCCTGCAGCGAAGGAGTCGGCGAAGAGTGCCGTTCCCGGCCGATGCTGGCGATCGATCAAGAGGAGAGGATGACACAGCCTCGAGGGGCGATCGGCCATCGGCGAGGCCCATTGCCTTCGGGCGCATGCGCGAGTTAGCCTGACCCGTGGCCGCAGCCGGACGAGTCTCCGCCGTTGCCCCGAATGCGCTGAGCGCCGCCGCCCCGACACCGGGCGTCCTGCGCGAGATCGCTTTCGACACCGCCCGCGCGACGCAGATGCGTGCCCGCGCCGAGGCCGGCGCGTCCTCGGGCTGGCATCACCACGGTGACCGCGATGTTCTGGGGTACGTCGTGCGAGGGGGCGCTCGCTTCGAGTTCGGCCCCGGCGGCCGGGAGAGCACGGAGGTCGGGGAAGGCGGATTCTTCCATGTCCCGGCCGGGCTGATCCACCGTGACGTCAACCCGCTGGACGAGCCCCAGGAGATCATCCTCGCCGTCGTCGGCGAAGGCCCGCTCGTCGTCAACCTCGACGGCCCGTCGGGCGTATAGGCCGGCAAGCCCGGCCAGCCGCTGGGTTACGCGAGGTCTTTCAGTCCCGGCGGCGGCGTCATCGCCACGATCTCGGCGCTCGCCGGTGTGAGGTTCTCGTAGCCGGCTCGGAGGTGCGTTGCGATGTGATCGGCTGCGGCGGCGGCCCTTTCGCGGTCGACGCGCCAAAGGATGGTGTTCTCGGCGGGCCAGGTCGTCCTCGCCTCGATCCAGCGGCTGTCTGACCCAACGGATCCCAGCATCGCCACGGGAAGCTCGACCAACATCCGGGCCAGAGGCAGAAGGAACCACATGATCGGAGCGACGAAGACGTACCCGATGACCACCATGGAGAGCTGGGCATCATCGTCCCACGGGTCGAACTGGGACTGGTACCAGGCCGGGAGCCTGAACCGGTGGACGCTGATCTTCCATTCAAGGCCATCGGGGCTTCTGGACTTTCGCGTACGCACGGCGGCAGCCTACGACGTTCAAGGCAGGCGACGATCCGGCTTTCGATGGACGCGACGCAACTCCGGGTCTAGCCTCGACCTATGACCCTCGATTGGCCGAGACTCCGACGCCGCAAGCAGGGCGTCCGTGCCGACGGCGGGCGTGAGAAACCACCCGAGGTGTCGGAGCAGGACACCGATCTTCTAACGACATTGCGGTGACGCTGGCAAGCATCGCGCGACTCCGAGGAGAGGAGGACGATGGCGAAGACGAAGACGAAGCTGATCAGGGTTGAACGCGCTGAACGGGACGCCAGGCACGAGCGGGTGCTTGCAAAGCGCAGCGGACGCGCGAGTTGGCGGAGCAACCGCAGACGAAGCTTGGAGGACAGACCTCGCGCGACTAGCGCTTTCGAGACCCAAACGATGCGGCTCGGCGGTCCCGGAGCTCAGGCGTTAGAACCGCGTGTGGGCCGGCGATGCGGAATTTCCCCCCGAGCCGTTAGTCGCGAAAGCGGTCCAGCAGCACAACGCCGTGCCCTAGGCTTCCTTGATGCAGCGCTGGGAGTACAGGGTCGTGTCGCTGCGAGATCGGCAGTACACGGCGGCGCTCAACGAGTTCGGTCGCGACGGCTGGGAGCTCGTCAGCGTTACATCCGAGGCGGTCGAGGCTACGAGCCCCGGCCGCAGTGGGGCGATACCGCTGCCGCGCGTGCTCGGCCGGCTCGAGGAGGCCGCGGACAAGCTGACCAAGCTCGGCACAGCCGACCCGGACGCAGAGGCTCCCACCGGCGCGACGTCGAGGCTGCTCTGGATTTTCCGTCGACCACTCAGTGACGACTGAACGAGCGCCACAGTCGTCCGTCTGACGGTATGCCAGCGTCCTAGGTAGGTGTCCTTGCCTGGGCCAGTGATGCGGAATGTCCCCGAGAGCTCGGAGTCTCTGCGAGGATCGTTGCTTGGCAGCGGACGCGATCTGGGTTCGACCTGCCGAAAACGGTGACCGCCG
>JAOPYX010000156.1 GCA_025964535.1 Actinomycetes bacterium
GAGAGCGCGAGCACGAAGGCGAGGATCACCGGCAGCGAGGCGTCCGCGCCGGGCCAGCTCGCGCCCGCGCCTTCGGCCGACCAGAAGATGCCGAACGTCGTCAGCATCGCGCCGACCGCAAACTTCAGCGTGTTCTCCGGCACGCGCGCGAGCGGCGCTCGCACGAGCACGCCGACGACGAGCACGAGGACGAGCGCGGCTCCTGCGCCGAGTGCCGCGAGCCCGATGCGCCCCTGCGTGCTGCCGAACGTGACCACGATGAACGCGACCTCGAGGCCTTCGAGCAACACGCCCTTGAATGCGAGCGTGAAGCCGTACCAGTCGAGCCCGGCCCGTTGCTCGCCCGGCGCTGTCCGAGCCTCTTCGATCTCACGCGCGAAGATCGCATCCTCGTCGTGCAATGCCTTGAAGCCGCCCGCGCGCAGGATCGCCTTACGCAGCCACTGCATGCCGAACGTGAGGAGCACGCCGCCGACGATCAACCGAAGCGCGGAGATGGGAACACGTGTCAGCGCCGGCCCCAGCACGGCGACGATCACCGCGAGCACGAGTGTCGCAGCGCCCATTCCGGCGAGCGCGGAGCGCCAGCCGCGTGACACGCCGGCGGCCAGCACGATCGTGAGTGCTTCGACGAACTCCACGGCGCTCGCGAGGAACGCGGATGCGATGAGGAAGCCGTTGCTCAGCGGTACAGCTCGTCGATTGTTTCTGCGAAATGCTCGTGCACGATCTTGCGGCGCACCTTCAGCGTCGGTGTGACCTCCCCGTCCTCCTGCGTGAAGTCGCGGGGAAGGATTGCGAAACGCTTGATCTGCTCGACGCGGACGCGGTCACGGTTCACCCCGTCGACGATCCCCTGCACGAGCTCCCGCGGGTCACGGCCGCTCGCCTCGACCTCGGCGTGGTCGATCGTGATGAGCGCGACGATGTACGGGCGCCGGTCGCCGACGACGAGTGCCTGCGAGACGAAGCGCGAGGCCTTCAGCGCGTTCTCGAGGTTCTGCGGCGCGATGTTCTTGCCGCCCGCCGTGATGATCAGGTCCTTCTTCCGGTCGGTGATCTTCAGGAAGCCTTCCGCGTCGATCTCACCGACGTCGCCGGTGCGAAACCAACCGTCGGCGGTGAACGCCGCGGCTGTCGCTTCGGGATCCTTGTAGTAGCCGCTGAAGACCGTGTCGCTGCGCACGAGGATCTCGCCGTCGGACTCGAACTTGATCTCCGTTCCCTCGATCGCGCGGCCGACCGTCCCGAAGCGGAACGCGTCGGGGTCGTTGACGCTCAGCGAGCTAGCCGTCTCTGTGAGCCCATAGCCCTCGACCACGAGCATGCCGAGGGCGTGGAAGAACTCGAGCACGTCGGTGCCGAGCGGCGCCGCGCCGGAGACGCCGATGCGCAGACGGCCGCCCAGCTTCTGCCTCACCTTTGCGAACACCAACCGGTCGGCGATGCGCTGCTGAAGCGCGAGCAACGGCGGCACGGGGCGACCCGCGCGTTGCAGGCGACTCGCCCGCGCGCCGACATCGATTCCCCAGAGGCCGAGCGAGCGCTTCGCCCCGCCGGCGCTCTCGATCTGGTCGAGCACGCCGGCGTGGATCTTCTCGTAGATGCGCGGAACGGCAGGGAGGACGGTCGGGCGCACGACGCCGAGCGCCTCCGCGATCCGCGCGGGATCCGCAACGAACGCGACGGTCGAGCCGTAATAGGCGGCAGCCTGATGCGCGAGCCTGCCGAACGTGTGCGCGAGCGGGAGGAACAGGAGGACGACGTCGCCGCCGTCCTTGAGATTGGTCCGCACGCGAAGCGCGGCGGTGACGAGGTTGCGGTGCGTGAGCATGCACGCCTTCGGCGGCCCAGTCGTGCCCGAGGTGTAGATGAGCGTGGCAACGTCCTCTTCCTGGATCTCACGGGCGGCGTCGTCGAGCGCACCGGGCTGGGCAACCGCGTGCGCGCGTCCCTCGGCCTCGAGTGCCGGCAGCTCGTCGAAGCGAAAGAGCTCACGCAGCGCCGGGGCCTCGGCTTGTACCGACGCGAGCTTCTCGCGCTGCGCGTCATCCTCGGCGAAGGCGAGCACCGACTCCGAGTGGGCGAGGATGTACGCGGACTCCTTCGCGGTGCTCGTGGGATAGATCCCGACGACGACCGCGCCGATCCTCATCACGGCCCAATCGAGCAGCACCCACTCGAGCCGGGTACGTGCGATCACGGCGACGGCGTCGCCCCGGCCGACGCCGTGCGCGAGCAGCGCGTGGGCGAGTGCCTCGACGCGCTCGCCGGCGTCCTGCCACGAGACTTCGCGCCATTCGTCGCCGTTCTCCTCCAGGTACGCCGGCGCCGCGAACCCCTGGTCGAGGACGTAGCGCCACAGCGCCGGAGCCGTGCGCGTCGGCAGCAACGCGTCCGACGACGGCGTCGCCGAGGGTGAGACGGTCGTCACGAGCGCATCGTATTCCGGGAAGGGAACCTTCGGGGGGAGGCGAACCTCCCTGGTCCCTCTACAATTCCTGGTGCACATGCGGACAATCTGGAACGGATCCATCAGCTTCGGCCTCGTCAACATCCCGATCGGGCTTGCCCTCGCGACCCAGCGATCGGATGTGGCGTTCCGCACGCTGCATCGAGAGTGCGGGACGCCGATCAAGCAAAAGCGGTGGTGCCCGCATCACGAGCGCGATGTCGAGCCGGATGAGCTCGTCAAGGGCTGGGAGGTCGCGAAGGGCGAGTTCGTGATCGTCGAGGAGGCGGACCTCGAGTCGGTCGCGCTCCAGCGCTCGCAGTCGATCGACATCCTGCGCTTCGTCGCCCTCGAGGACGTCGACCCGGTCTACTTCGACAAGACGTATTACCTCGCCCCGTCGAGCGCCGACGCTGCCCGCAAGCCCTATGTACTGCTGCTGCGCGCGATGCAGGAGACGGGGATGGCGGCCGTTGGGAAGTTCGTGCTCTGGGGCAAGGAGAACCTCTGCCTCATCCGCGCGCAGGGCGAGACGCTCGCGCTCGAGACGCTCTTCTTCGCGGACGACGTCCGCTCGAAGGCGGAGATCGAAGAAGTCGTCGAGGCCACCGAGCTGCAGGCGCCCGAGCTCGAGCTGGCCGGCCAGGTGATCCAGAGCCTCGTCGGCGAGTGGAACCCCGACGACTTCGAGAACGAGTACCGGCGAGATCTCAAGGCGATGCTCGATGCGAAGCTTGCGGGCGAGGCGCCGAGGCGCCCGGAGCCCGCTGTCGAGACGCCGGTGATCGACCTGATGGACGCACTGCGCCGGAGCGTTGCCGAGGTGCAGGAGCGCAAGGGCGGTGCCGCGACGGCGAAGGCCCCGAAGAAAACGAAAGCCACCCCGTCGGAGGGTGGCTCTCGTACACGTCGCGCCCCGGCGCGCAAGGGCGCCTAGGCGTTCTGGGCTCTCTGCGCGCGCTAGTGATGCTGCGGCAGCGCGCCGAGCGCTTCTAGCTGCACCTGGAAGAGATACTTGTCGATCTTGCCGTGATAGATCGGCACCCCTTCCTGCATGCACACCCGGATCACATCCTGCTGGTCGATGCCCAGCTCCCTGGAAAGCTCTTCGGGCGTGAGGTGATTCGCCATGCGGCTCCTTCCTCTTGGGGTATGAAGAAGCCCGCCGGCGCCGAGCGCTCAGACGGGCTGGTTCCCACCCTCGATTGTCGATCCGACGGGCCTCAACGAGCCCGTCCTGCCGAAGCATTCATCTGTCACAGAATATGCCCCGATGCTGACGGAGTCCAAACCGGCTGAGTTCGAGCCCGTGGGCTTCGAGGCCCGTGAGCTTCGCCACGGCGCGGGTGTCGTCCGGTATCTCGTGGGAGGCGCCGGACCGCCGCTCGCGCTCGTCCACGGGCTCGGGGGTGCCGCGGCCAACTGGCGCCTCCTGGCGCCCGCGCTGGCCGCGGAGCGCCGCGTGATCATCCCGGAATTGCCGGGTCACGGCGGGTCGGGAGCGCTTCCCGCGGCTCCGACCCTCGATCCCTTCGCGGATGCCGTGCTCGCCGTGCTGGAGCACGAGCAGGCGCTGCCCGCGCCCTGGATCGGCCACTCGCTCGGCGGCCTCGTCGGCCTGCGCGCGGCCGTGCGCCGCCCGGATGCCGTCACCGGGCTCGTGCTCGCGGCCGCGGCCGGCATCTCGTCGGCCACCCGTGTTGGCGAGCTGGCCGTCGTCTGGATCGGGCGGCTCCGTCCGGAACGGTTCGTGACGCCGCATCGCCGCCGCGTGGCGCGTTCCCGGAGCGGCAGGACGCTCGCCTTCGGCTGGTGGGGAGTCGCCGATCCGGCCGGCTTCGATCCGGTCATGGCCGAGACGTTTCTCGCCGGCGCCGCCCGTCACAGCGACACCCGCACCGCCGGAACGGCGCTCGTCCGCACCGATCCGCGCCACGATCTCGACCGCGTCGGGTGCCCGTGCCTGTGCCTGTGGGGATCGGCCGACAACTGGGTGCCCCTGGCCGACGGGATGGAGTACGCCCGGCGGCTGCGGGCGCCCCTGCGGGTGATCGCCGACTGCGGCCACCTCCTGATCGGGGAGCGGCCTGACGCGGTGCTCGCCGCCCTGCGGGGCTTCCTCACCTCGCTCGACCGGCCGGAATCACACCGGGTGGGTTAGTCGGCGGCCCGCGCGGGCATGAGGAATCGTCGAACTCGACGAGAGGGGCCCGCGTGGAACAGATGGAGCTCGTGCACGACCCGGCAACGGCCGACGCGAAGGTGCTCGAGCACCTGCGCAACCTCGGCTGCGACCCGCGACAGGCAAGAGGCATCCGGCACTTCATCTACCTGCCGACGAGCGACGACGCCGTCGCCGTGGCGCAGGTGCTCGAACGTGAAGGCTGGGACACCGCCGTCGAAGAGGGCGCAGACGTCTGGCTCGTCGTTGCGGGCTGCCTTCGGGTGCTCGACGAGCATCTCGTACGAGAGACGCGTGCTCGCTTGGCGTCGCTCGCCGCGGCCCACGGGGGGGCCTACGACGGCTGGGAGGCCGAACGAGCTGGAGCGGAACTGAGAATCTAGTGTCTTCGCGCCCTAGCCGGTCGCGGCCGTCTCGAACGGGATCACCTCCGCTCCGCCTTCCTCGTCGCGGCGCGGGCCGGAGAGGAAGTCGATGCGCTGGCCGACCACCTCGACGAGCGTCCTCCGCTTGCCCTCCTCCTCCCAGGAATGGCTGTGCAGCCGGCCGGCGACGCCGACCCGCTGCCCCTTGCTCAGGTACTCCGCGCAGAGCTCCGCCTGACGGTCCCAGGTCGTGATCCCGACGAAGTCCGCCCCCGCTTCGCGGGTTCCCCGGTTCACTGCGAGCAGGAAGCTCGCCACCTTCTTGCCCTCGCCCACGTCCCGTAGCTCAACCTCCGTGGCGAGGTTGCCGATGAGGCTTACGTTGTTCATGCGGCGAAGGTAGACCGGAAAGCGTCACGAAAGAGTCGAGGCTTTCTGGAATTTCAGTCCTGGACGTACACTCGGGAGCGACGCATGGGGATTTTCTCTTCGATGACAGGGTTCGGCGGCCGCGACATGGCAGTCGACCTCGGCACCGCGAACACACTCGTCTACGTCCGCGGGCGCGGCATCGTCCTCTCGGAGCCCTCCGTCGTGGCGATCGACCAGCGCACCGGTGAGGTGCACGCCGTCGGCGTCGAGGCCAAGCGCATGCTCGGCCGCACGCCGGGCACGATCCAGGCGATCCGGCCGCTCAAGGACGGCGTCATCGCCGACTTCGACGTGACCGAGCAGATGCTCCGGCACTTCATCCAGAAGGTCCACCAGCACCGTTTCGCGCACCCGCGGGTCGTCGTCTGCGTCCCCTCGGGCGTCACGGGCGTCGAGAAGCGCGCCGTGGAAGAGGCAACGCTCTCCGCCGGCGCACGCCAGGCGTACCTGATCGAAGAGCCCATGGCCGCCGCGATCGGCGCCGGGCTTCCGGTTGCCGAGCCGACCGGGAACATGATCGTCGACATCGGCGGCGGCACCACCGAGGTCGCGGTGATCAGCCTCGGCGGCATCGTCGTCTCCCAGTCGCTGCGCGTCGGCGGCGACGAGATGGACGAGGCGATCATCAATCACATCAAGCGCGACTACAAGCTGCTCATCGGCCAGCAGACCTCCGAGGAGATCAAGCTCGAGATCGGCTCCGCGTGGGACATGAAGGAAGAGCTGCAGGCCGAGGTGCGGGGACGCGACATGCTCACGGGCCTGCCGAAGACCGTCATCCTCACGTCCGAGGAGATCCGTCGCGCGCTCGACGAGCCGGTCACGCAGATCATCGAGGCGATCAAGTCGACGCTCGACAAGACGCCGCCCGAGCTCGCGGCCGACATCATGGACCGCGGCATCGTGCTCGCCGGCGGCGGCGCGCTCCTGAACGGTCTCGACGAGCGGCTGCGCCACGAGACGCAGATGCCCGTCCATCTCGCGGAGAGCCCGCTCACGTGCGTCGCGGTCGGCTCGGGACGCAGCCTCGAGGAGTTCGAAGCGATCCATCGCTCGAACAAGGCGCGGCATCGCCGTAACGGCAGCCGCAACGGCCGCCGCTACTAAGCGTCCGACCGTAGGTCCCCCGGGTACCCCGAAATAGGACTCACCCGACCGAGCCGCCGGGTAACCTAGGCGCGTGGCACCCCCGAACCGCACCGCGCGGGTGGCGGTGCTGGGCTCGTCGGTCCAGCGCTCCAGGTCGAAGAAGCACTCCGCCGGCAGGGCGCG
>JAOPYX010000249.1 GCA_025964535.1 Actinomycetes bacterium
TCGGCTGACCCTTGGTGTGGCTCGGCATCACGAACTGCGCCGTGGTGGTCTTGAACTTCGCGCCGACGCAGCAGCTGAACCAGCCCGGGCCGATGATCGAGCCCGCGCCGCCCTGCGAGTAGACGTCGTACGGGGCGGGATGATTCTCATCGGCCGTCTTGCTCGCCCGCGACGCCGTTGCGAAGAAGTTCTTGTACGCGGTCAGGCCCGCGATCGACTGCGGTGAGTCGAGGTTGCCCTGCCACTTGCCTTTGGACGTCTTCGCGATCGAGCCGCCGAAGTCGTAGACGAAGCTCATCGCGAAGTACCAGTCCGTGCCCGCGATGTAGACCGGCGAGAAGCCCTTGACGGACGCATTCTTCGTCGAGAGCTTCCTCGCTGCCGCGGTGAACTCGGCGAGGCTGGTCGGGAGCTTGCTGATTCCCGCCTTGTTGTAGACGTCGGTCCGGTACGTGACGACGCGCGAGCCGGCGTAGTAGGGCACGCCGTAGAGCTTGCCGCCGTAGACACCCGACGCGGCCAGGCCCTTCAGCCAGGTGGCCGAGTTCTCGAAGCTCGCCTTGGAGGCCGAGATGTCGGCAAACGCGCCCGCCGCCATGTACTTCGTCATCTCCGTGTTGCCCATCTCGATCACGTCAGGCGAGTTGCCGCCCGCCAGCGTCGCGTCGAACTTCTGCAGATGGTCGGTCCAGTTCTGGTACTGCACGTCGACCGTGGTGCCGGGGTGATCCTTCTGGAACTGCGCGTTGGCAGCAGCGACGATGTCCGGCCAGCCGGACTGTGCATCGACCTGGAGCCACACCGTGATCTTGTTCGCCTGCTTGTGTTGTCCGCTGGCGCTCGCCGTCGCCGCGACGACGCCGAGCGCGACGGCTGCAATAGCCGCCACGAAAACTCGTGTTCTCATCCAGGTCTCCTCGAGCCGTCGACGCGGGACCTCGGCGTTGTCGTTCCGCTGTGGCCGGCGGGAACGCGCGCGATGGCCGGAGCGCCGAATTGGTATTTACCAATGACCACGGCGCGGACACTCGCATACCAGACCACCTGTGTCAAGCCGGTGCTCCGCACAGCCCTCCGGGAGCGGGCGGACGGCGTGTTCAGACGTCGCGGCGGCGGAGCTCGGTGACGATCCGGTAACGGTCGCCCCGGTACACCGACTGAACGAACTCGACCGTGCGGCCCGCCTCGTCGCGGCTCGTGCGCTCGAACAGAAAGGCCGGCGAATGGAGCGGGACGCCGAGCGCCTCCGACTCCTCCTCGTTCGTCACCGTGGGCTCGATCGCCTGGGTCCCCTCGACGATCATCACGCCGTAGTGGTCCCGAAGCAGCTCGTAGAAGGAGCCGTCGAGCGCCTTCGGCGTGAGACCCGGGACGAGGGCCGCGGCGATGTGGAGCGTCTCGATCGCCATCGTCTCGCCGTCTGCCAGCCGAAGCCGCTTGACTACGACGATTTCCTCCGACGGGGACACGTTCAGAAAGCGGCCGAGGCGGGCGCCGGCGAGCGTCGTGCTCATCGAGAGCGTGCGGCTGCCCGGGGTCATTCCACGCCGCCGCATGTCGTCGCTGAACGAGGTGATCGTCAGCTCCTGGGCGATCTTCGGGTGCTGGACGTACGTGCCGCTGCCGCGGCGTCGGACGAGATAGCCCTCGCGGGCCAGATCGTCGAGAGCCGCCCGAAGCGTCAGCCGCGAGACGCCGAGATCGGCGCTCAACTGGCGCTCGGAGGGAATCGCGGTCCCGACCCCCAGACGCTCGATCAGATCCAGCACCTGCTGCCGGGTGTGGCTCTGCTTCGTCACCTTCGGAGGAGCGCTCATGGGGTCGCCGGACTATAGCCCAGTGGTTGGAAATTGGTCAATGCCATTGATCTTTCCTCGGGCGTCCGGTATGAATGCGGTCCTGTGTCCGGAATCGTGCTCGATCACGTGCGGAAGGTGTTCACCGGCGGCGTCGTCGCCGTCGACGACGTGTCGGTGGAGATCGCGCACGGCGAGTTTCTCGTGCTCGTCGGCCCGTCGGGATGCGGCAAGTCCACGCTGCTGCGGATGATCGCAGGCCTCGAGGACGTGACCGACGGCTCGATCTCGATCGGCGACCGCGACGTGACCGACCTCCCGCCTCGCGCGCGCGACATCGCCATGGTCTTCCAGACGTATGCGCTCTACCCGCACATGAGCGTCCGCGACAATCTCGGCTACGGCCTGAAGGTGCGCAAGACGCAGAAGCAGGAGGCGCGTCGCAGGGTGGCAGAGGTCGCGGAGATGCTCGGGCTCGAGGCGCTGCTCGACCGCCGCCCGGCCGCGCTCTCCGGCGGGCAACGCCAGCGCGTCGCGATGGGGCGCGCGATCGTGCGCGAGCCGCAGGCGTTCCTCATGGACGAACCGCTCTCGAATCTCGACGCGAAGCTGCGCGTCAGCATGCGTGCGCAGCTCTCGAGCCTGCACGCGCGGCTCGGGACGACGACGATCTACGTGACCCACGACCAGGTCGAAGCGATGACGCTGGGACAGCGAGTCGCCGTCATGCGTGACGGGCGGATCCTGCAGATCGACACGCCGCAGGCGCTCTACAGCCGCCCGGTCAATCTGTACGTCGCGGCGTTCATCGGCTCGCCCGCAATGAATCTCGTCGAGGCCACGATCGCCGACGGCATGGTGGACTTCGGCGGCTTCCGCATCCCGCTCGCTGCCGGCCACCCGCAGGACGGTGCGCCGACACGCGTGATCGTCGGCGTGCGACCCGAGGCCTTCGAGGACGCTGCGCTCGCCGACCCGTCGCTGCCGCAGATCGACGTACAGGTAGACGTCGTCGAGGATCTCGGGCCGGACACGCACCTGATCTTCCGGGTGGACGCGCCGCCAGTCGACGTGACCGAGGTACGTGAGGCCTCCGGCGACGAGGACGCGCTCTTGCAGGTCGACAAGGCGACCTTCACCGCACGCGTGGATCCGCAGACGACGGCTCGTCCCGGGCGAACGGCGAGGCTCTCGGTCGATCCGGCGCGATTCCACTTCTTCGATCTGGCGACCGGGTTGCGCATCGCGAACACGGCCGCTCCTGCGCTCGCCTCGGCGTAGCGTGCTCGCGACGCCGGCGGCTGCCACTCCCCCGCTCCATCGGCTCGTCGGGGAAGTGGTCATGACCGCGCTCGCCGAGGCGCCGAGCTCGTCGTTTCTCGCGCACGTGCAGGACGGCGACGTCGGGGGCGTGATCCTCGTCGGCCGCTGGGCGTCCTCCGAGCAGATGGCGAGCGTCAGCCTGCAATTGAAGGCCGCGGCGTGCAAGGGAGGCGCACCATTGCTGCTCGCGGTCGACCAGGAGGGCGGCCCGATGCGCAGGCTGCCGTGGGCTTCGCCCGCCGAGTCGGCCCGCTCGCTCGGGAGCCGCGGCGCCGCGCACGTGCAGAGCGAAGCGCACGCGACGGCAGCCGCACTCCGTCGCGCGGCCATCGACATCGACTTCGCGCCCGTCAGCGACACCGAGCTCTCGCCGCAGAGCTTTCTCGGCAGCCGCACGTTCTCGAGCAAGCCGTCCGTGGTCGCGAGCCTCGCGTCCGCCTTCGTGCGCGGGCTCCAGGCCGGGCGCGTTGCGGCGACGGCGAAGCATTTCCCAGGCCTCGGCGCCGCAACGGCGAACACAGACGACTACGCCGTCAGCGTGCGCAACGTCCGGCTGCAGCCGTTCCGCAGCGCGATCGCCGTCGGCGTGCGGCTCGTGATGATGTCGAACGCGTCGTATCCGGAGCTCGACCCTTCCGGTCGCCCGGCGGTCTTCTCGCGGCCGATCGTCACCGGCCTTCTCCGCGAACGGCTCGGGTTCGACGGCGTCGTCGTCACAGACGCGCTCGACGCTCCGACCCCGGCAGCGACATCGCATGCGCCGGCGCGCGCGATCGCCGCGGGTGTCGACCTCCTGCTCTACACCTCCGGCTCAGCGGCCCGGCGCGGCTACGAGAGCCTGCTCCGCGACGCGTGGCTGAGCCCGCAGCTCAGGACGCAGATCGAGGCGGCCGGGAAGCGGATTCAGGCGCTGCAGGAGTGGCTCGGGAGTCGCTGCTAGCTCTTAGAAGCTCTAACAGAACAAGCACGGGCTGCCGGGCCGCGCTGTGCACGCGCGCTGCGGCGTCCTCAGTCGGGCCAATAGAAAACCACTATCGACCCTCCCTGCGTCCTTGCATCGCACGCACCCATCGCACCCCGCCAGCGCGTGGTCATTCTGTTAGAGCTTCTTAGAGGCCGAGGCGCTCGAGCGTCGCCTCGTCGCGGCGCCAGCGGGGCCGCACCTTCACGAAGAGCTCGAGGAAGACCGGATGGCCGAGCAGCGCCTCGATCTCGGGCCGCGCGCGCACACCGATGTCCTTCACCATGGCGCCGTTCTTCCCGACGAGGATCTGCTTCTGAGAGTCCGTCTCGACGAGGATCACCGCGCGCACGAACTTGTCGCCAAGCTCCTCGACCTCGGCGGTGATCGCATGAGGCACCTCGTCGCGTGTGAGCTGCAGGGCCTTCTCGCGGACGAGCTCCGCGATCTGCGTCTCGACCGTGAGGTCGGTGCGCTGGTCGGCCGGGAAGTAGAGCGGCCCCTCGGGTAGGAGCGCAATGAGCTCGCGGCGCAGGTCAGGGATGCCGTCACCCGTCTTGGCGCTCACGGGGTGCAGCGCGTGGAAGTTCCCGAGGCGAGCCGCGGCGGTCATCTGCTGCGCGATGTGTCCGCCCTTCAGCCGGTCGACCTTGTTCAACGCGATCACGACGGGGACACCGAGCTCGAAGACGCGTGAGGCGATGAAGCGGTCGCCGGCCCCGATCCGCTCGCGTGCGGACAGCACGAGCATGACGGCGTCGACGTCCTCGAAGGCGTTGTTCACGGTCTTCTGCATTCGCTCGGTCAGCGCGTCGAGCGGGCGCTGGAAGCCCGGGAGGTCGACGAGCACGAGCTGGTGATCGTCGCCGTTGTCGATGCCGAAGATGCGGCGGCGCGTCGTCTGCGGCTTGTCCGAGACGATTGCCACCTTTCCGCCCGCAAGCGCGTTGACGAGCGTGGACTTGCCCACGTTCGGACGGCCGGCGACTGCGACGAAGCCCGATTTCATGCCGGCAGGTCCCAGCCGTCGGGGAGCAGGCCCGCCGGTGTGTACTCGGCGATCGACCCGTCCTCGCGGCGGAAGGCAACGCGCTCGAACCGCCACTCGTGGAGCCACTGGCGGCAGCCACCGCAGGGCGAGGCCGTGATCCCGATCGCCTCGAGGTCTCCCGGGCGCAACCCTTCGCTGGCGGCCTTCGCGATTGCCGTCCGCTCCGCGCAGATGCCGAGCGGGTACGCGGCGTTCTCGACGTTGACACCGTCGTAGATGCGCGCGTCCTTCGTCACGAGTGACGCACCGACGAGGTAGTTGGAGTACGGCGCGTACGCGTTCGCGGCCGCTGCCTCGGCGCGGATGACGAGCTCCTCGCCCGTCATGTCGACAGCACCTGGAAGACGACGAGCGTCACGAGCGCGCCGAGGGCTCCGCCGTAGAGCACCTCGAGAGCCGAGTGCACGCCCGATTCCACCCGTGTCTGCGCGACGAGCAGCGCCATCAGGAACGTCAGGGACGAGATGAGAAAGCGATGGTCGTCGCCGATCACATAGGTCGAAGCCATCCAGCCGGCGAACGCGAGGGCGGCGTGACCCGACGGGAGACCGCCGCGCAACGGTGTGCCCCGGCCCGTCCACGCCTTCGTCCCGATCACGACGAGGATCACGATCACGAGTGCTGCGAGCGTGATCTCCGCTGGAGCGTCGCGGATGCGGTCGAGCAGGCGGGCGCTTCGATGCGCCGCGGCATGCGCGAAGACGAGGTAGCCGATCGCGACCGCTGTCGCCGAGGAGATGAGAACTGCGCCCGCCGCGATGTCCTTCGCGAGCTTTGCATTCGGATCGAAGGACGTGGTCGAGACGTCGATGGCGCCCTCGATCGCGGAGTTCACCATCTCCGCGACGAGCACGAACGCGATTGCGAGCAGCAGCACGATGAGCTCGATGCGGCCGACGCCGAGCGCCGCCGCCGCCCCGATGACGCCGATCGCGATGAGAAAGTGGATGCGCAGGTTCCGCTGCGTGCGCAGGACGTGGATGATCCCCTCGAAGGCGTAGTTGAAGCTGTCGAGGATCGACGGCGCGCGGCCGACGGGGGGCGACGACCTGCGCCGTTCTGCGGGCTCGCGCCGGGTTGTCAGGAGGCTCATCGGTGGAGCGCCTCGCGCGCTTCCATCTCGTCGCCGTGGTCGTAGCCCACGAGATGCAGGACGGCGTGCACGAGCGGCGCCTGCCACTCCTCCCCCACGACCTGCGGGCACATCACGACGTCACCGAGCTGGCGCGGCAACCCGTCCGGTAGATCGTCGAGCGCGTCGAGCGGAAACGCGAGCGCATCCGTCGCCTCATCGATCTCGAGGTGCTCGAGCTTGAGCGCACGACTCTCCTCCGGCCCGACGAACACGAGCCCGAGCTCGCCGGACTCGACGCCTTCTTCACCGAGGACCCGGCGGGCGAGCTCGACCGCGCCGGCCTCGTCGACGTCGACACCCGACCTGTTGTCCACCTCGACCTCGATCACCGCTTCCGCTCGGTCCCGGTCTCTTCGGAATGCTTCTTGTACGCCTCGACGATCCGCTGCACGAGCTTGTGGCGCACGACGTCCTCATGCGTGAAGTTCACGAAGGAGATGTCGTCGATCGAGCTGAGGATGTCGCGCACCTGGATGAGCCCTGATGCCTGCTCGCGCGGCAGATCGATCTGCGTGATGTCACCCGTGATCACGACCTTCGAGCCGAAGCCGAGGCGCGTCAGGAACATCTGCATCTGCTCGGGCGAGGTGTTCTGCGCCTCGTCCAGGATGATGAAGCTGTCGTTCAGGGTGCGGCCGCGCATGAATGCGAGCGGCGCGACCTCGATCGTCCCGCGCTCCATGTACGCGTTCAGCTTCTCCGGGTCCATCGTGTCGTACAGCGCGTCGAAGAGCGGCCGCATATACGGATCGACCTTCGCGAGCACGTCACCCGGGAGGAAGCCGAGGCGCTCGCCGGCCTCGACGGCCGGGCGCGTGAGGATCAGGCGGCCGACCTGCCGCTCGGAGAGTGCGGCCACGGCGAGCGCGATCGCGAGGTAGGTCTTGCCGGTGCCCGCCGGGCCGATGCCGAAGGTGACGGTGGTCTTGCGAATGGCGTCGACGTAGTGCTTCTGCGTGACGGTCTTCGGCGTGATCCGCTTGCCGCGGTGCGACCAGACCACGTCGTCGAAGATTTCACGCACGTCCTCGGACTGGTCGATCGCCTTCACGATCGTGTCGACGGTCCCGGCGCCGATCTCCTGGCCGCTCTCGACGAGCTCGACGAGCTCCTCGACCACTGCGCGCGCCTCGGCGACCTTGATCTCGTCGCCGTCCAGGGTAAGCCGGTTGCCGCGCAGGTTCACCTTGCAGCCAAGGCGGTCGCGCAGTGCCGTCAGGATGCCGTCACCGATCGTTGCGAGCTCGGCGGCGGCTTCATTCGAGATGTCGAGGACTTCCTGCACGGCTCTCAGTGTAGGAGCATTGCCGCCCGGGCCGACCCGGGCGTCACGGCTCGAGCGGCGCCCGCGAGCGCGCCTCGAAGCTCACTAGGCGAGCTTCTCGCGGACGATCTGGCTCACGCTGGAGCCGTCCGCGCGGCCCGCGACCTGCGGCATGACGTCGGCCATCACGCGCCCGAGATCGGCCATGCTGGTGGCGCCCACCTCGGCGATCGCGTCGTCGATGATCTCCTCGATCTCCTCTTCGGAGAGCGGCTCGGGCATGAACTCCTCGAGGATTGCGAGCTCACGCTCCTCCGTCGCCGCCTGCTCCTCGCGGCCGCCGGCGCGGAAGGCGTCCGCCGCCTCGACCCGCTTCTTGCGCTCGCGCTGGAGCACCTGCAGCTCTTCGTCGTCGGAAAGCGGACGCTGCAGCTCCTTCTCGGAGCCCTTGAGCGCGTTGACGATCAGGCGGAGCGCGTCGCGCCGTTCGGCGTCACGCGACTTCATCGCCTCTTTGATTTCGTCCTCGATCGTCGTAATCAGGCTCACGTCATTCTCCCCGTCAGTCCTCCGCTCAGCACGTGCCAGTGCAGGTGGAAGATCGTCTGCCCGGCTCCTGCGCCGGCATTGACGACGACACGGTAGTCCGTCAGCCCGTTGTCTGCAGCAACCTCGGCAATGAAGTCGAGCATGCGCTTGGTCTCGTCGGGCGAAAAGTCGGCGATCTGGTGGAACGATTCGATGTGCCGCTCGGGCAGGATGAGCAGGTGCGTCTCGGCCTGCGGATTGATGTCGCGGATCGCGACGAAGCCCTCCGTGGAGGCCACGTGATCGCCTTCGCGATAGAGCGTGCAGAACAGACAGTCGTCGCTCATGCGGCCAGCACCCCCTCGTCGGAGACGGCCGCGCCGCGGACCCGCACGAGCTCGCCGACGGGCACGGCGTCGTCGAGGAGCCACGGCGAGTAATCGTCGCCGTAGCCGCGGCCGGCGCGATCGACGAGCACGACGTCCTCGCGCCCGACCTTCGTCCGCCAGCGCGCAAGGCATGCGTCGTGCGATGCGGCGCGGAGCCGCGCGCCGCGTTCCTTCTTCTCGCCGGGCGATACGGGGTCGTCGGCTGCGGTGACGGTGCCGGGGCGCGGCGAGTATGGGAAGACATGCACGTTCGTGAGGCCGGCGACTCGAACGGCATCGAGAGTCGTCTCGAACGCGCGCGCGTCCTCCGCCGGGAAGCCGACGATCACGTCGCTCGTGAGGTTGAACTCCTCCTGGAGCGGCGCGAGGCGACGGAGGTACGTGGCGACGGAGTAGCGGCGGCCCATCGCGCGCAAGACGCCGTCGTCTCCCGACTGGAGCGGCACGTGCAGATGGCGACTCACCGTCGGAGTCTCGCGCAGTGCCGCGATCAACGCATCACTGACATGGTTGATCTCGATCGACGACAGGCGCAGGCGCGCGAGCCCCGGCGTGGTGCCCGCCTCACGGACGAGGCTCGGCAGGTCGTACCCGGCAGCGCGGTCGCGGTAGCAGCCGAGGTTGATCCCGGTGAGCACGACCTCGCGATGTCCCTGCCGAACGCGCCGAGCAATCTCCCCGAGCACGGCCTCGGCGGCGCGGCTGCGCGAGCCGCCTCGCACGAGCGGGATGACGCAGAAGTTGCACGAGAAGCTGCACCCGTCCTGCACCTTGACGAAGGCCCGAACGCGGTCGAGGCGCGCGTCGGCCTGCACGCAGCCGATCGCGCCGACATCGCCGGCGACGTACTCCGGCGTCTCCTCGCTGCGCTTCGCCACGACGACGACGTTCTCCGGCAAGCCTGCGAAGGCGTCCGCCGCGAGGTTGGCCCCGCAACCGGTGACGTACACGCGGCGATGCGTCCGGGCTGCGCGCGCCGCTTCCTTGCGCGACTTGGAGACGGCTTCCTGCGTGACGCAGCAGGTGTTGACGACGGCGACGTCGGCGTCGGCGTCACGCTCGGAATGGCCGTCGGCCAGCAGCCGCTCGCGCACCTCGCGCGCGTCGACGTGCGAGACCTTGCAGCCGAGGAACCGAACCGAGAACGTCGTCACGGCTGGAAACCATAAACGGCCCGAGGAGCCGCGGCTGGTATTGCTCCCGTGTCGAGAGCGAGTCGGCGTCAGGTGCGGCACGGCCGAAGCCACGGCTCCAAATCAGACACAGAGCTGAGGGGTCAGACCCGGTAGTGCTCCTCGTCAGATGCAGCCCGGCGTCTGGCCCCCGCGGCCTCTCGTCAGGCTCGCGTGGTCAGGCGTCGCGCTCGAACAGGTCCGCGGCCCAGCCTTCGCGGTCTCGGCGCTCGAGCCGGTGCCAGCCGGGCGCGCGCGGCTCGTCGCGCTCGAGATAGCCGGAGGTGATGGCAAGCCGCGCGTCGAGCCGCGGCAGCAGCGCCTCGACGACGTCGAGCGCGACGTTCGCGATCACGAGGTCCGTCAGCGGCAGATCGTCGACCAGGGCGTCTGCGCGGTACGCGTCGATGTCGGCGCCGTTGGCGTGCGCGTTCACGGCGGCGATCTCGACGGCGTCCTGCTCGTTGTCGACCGCGACGATCGGCGCGAACCCGAGCTTCGCGGCGGCGATCGAGAGCACGCCCGAACCGCAGCCGACGTCGAGCAGGCTCGACGGCTCGAGCCCCTGCAGCAGGTCGAGGCTGAGCCGTGTCGTCGCGTGCGCTCCCGTCCCGAACGCGCGGCCTGGATCGATCACGACCGGCGTGAACCCCTCGCTCGCCTGCTCCCACGGCGGCCCGACCCAGAAGCGGCCGACGACGACGCCGTGGTGGAACTCACGCCACGCCTCTTCCCAGCCTTCGGCGAAAGACGAGGAGCTGATCTCGAAGACCCGGCCGAGCGCCTGCTCGCCCGCGTCGTCGGTGTAGACGGCGAAGCCGCCGTCGACCTCCTCGACGCCGACGGGAAAATCGTCGAGCAGTCGTGCGAGCTCGAGCTCGCCACCCGGAACGAAGACGCGTCTCAGCGGAACGCGCTCTTCAGCTTCTCGAAGAAGCCTTCGTCCGCCTTGTACGTGCCCTCGTCTGCGTGCGAGTCGAATTCCTCGAGGAGGCGGCGCTGCTCGGCATTGAGATGCCGCGGCAGCACGACGTTCACGAGCACCCGCTGGTCGCCCCGGCCGAAGCCCTGGAGCACCGGCATCCCGCGCCCGCGCAACGTCACGACCTGGCCGGGTTGCGTACCTGCCGCGAACTCGAGCTCGTGGTCGCCTTCCAGCGTCGGAATCGTGACCGTGGCGCCGAGCGCAGCCTGCGTCATCGAGAGGTCGACGGTGGAGTAGATGTCGTTGCCCTCGCGGACGAAGCGTGGATCGGGCCGCACGTGCACCTGGACGTAGACGTCACCCGCACGCGAGCCGGACAGGCCGGCGTGCCCCTCTCCGGTGATGCGGATCCGCTGGCCGTCGTGGATGCCGGCGGGAACGTCGACTTCGATCGTGCGCTCCTCGAGCAGCCGGCCGGCGCCGCCACACTGCGTGCAGGGCGTCTCGATCTTGCGGCCGGTGCCGGAGCAGGTGGCGCACGCCTGCGTACGGACGAACTCGCCGAAGACGCTCCGCGACACCTGCTGCAGCCGACCTGCGCCGCCGCAGGTGGGGCACACGCTCACCTCTGTCCCGGGCTCGGAGCCGTCGCCGCCACAGTGGCTGCACACGGCCGCGACCTGGAAGGGGACCTGGCGCTTCACCCCGGTCGACGCCTCGACGAGGTCGATCTCCACCGCAGCCGCGAGGTCGGCTCCGCGCGACCCCCCACGGCCTGTCAGCACCTCCTCGCCGAAGAAGGCCGAGAAGAGATCCGAGAGGCTGCCGAAGTCGAAATGGCCGGGCTGGAACCCACCGCTCTTCAGGCCGGCATGGCCGTAGCGGTCGTAGAGCTCGCGCGACTCCGACTTGGAGAGCACCTCGTAGGCCTCGACGACCTCGCGAAAGCGGTCGTGCGCGTCGGGAGCGTCCGAGACGTCGGGGTGCAGCTCCCGGGCGAGGCCGCGGAAGGCCTTCTTGATCTCGGCCTCGGTCGCGTTTCGCCCGACGCCAAGCAGCTCGTAATAGTCACGCGCGGTCGTCGCCATGTAACCCCAGGCTAGCGTTCGTCGTAGACCGACTCGACGAACCGCGAGAGCTCGGAGGCGGCGGAGCGGACCGCGCCGACGGCCTTCTCGTAGTCCATGCGTACCGGCCCCACCAGGCTGACCGCCCCGAGCGCGCGGTGCACGAGCCCGTAGCAGGCGCCGACGAGCGCAACCTCGCGTAGCGCCGGATGGTCGAGCTCCTGTCCAACGCGCACATACGTGCGGCGCGGCTCGATCGGCGACTCGCCGAGCACTTCGAGCAAGGCGGCGCGCTTCTCGACCAGATCGAACAGGCTGCGGTAGGCCTGGAGCTCACCGGCCCGTACCTCGCCGAGCAGATCTGCTGCGCCGCCCACGTAGAGGCGCTGCTCGGCAGAGACGAGCTCGGTGAACGCGGGCCGCAACGCTGCGAGAAACGTGCGCTCGCGGGGGCCGAGCCCGGCGTCGTCGAAACGGCGGCGCAAGAGCGACGTGCCGAGCTGCAGGCCGGCAACGGTCTCGTTCAGGTACTCCCCGGCCCATTTCGAGAGGCCGGCATCGACCGGCTCCTCGAAGTGGAAGATGCGCTTCGTGACACCGCCCGCCGAGGTGATCACGACGACCATCACGACCTCGGCCTGGAGCAGCAGCACCTCCACATGCACGACGGTGGTCGCCTCGAGCGGCGGTGCCGACACGAGCGCGAGCAGCCGCGTCACCTGCGAGAGCATGTCGGTCGTCGCCTGGAGCGCCGACTCCACCTCGGTGCGCGTCGTGTGCAGGTCGAGCGGGAAGTGCGCGGGCTGCGCATCGAGCCGGTGGAGCAGCTCGTCGGCGTAGTAGCGGTAGCCGCTCTCGGTCGGTACGCGGCCGGCGGAGGTGTGCGGGTGCGTCAGGAGGCCGAGCGACTCGAGCTCCGCGAGCTCGCCGCGCACGGTCGAGGCGGCGGCGGTGAGCCCCGCGTTCTCGACGAGCGTCTTCGAGCCGACCGGCTGGCCGGTGGCCACGAACTCCTCGACGACCCGGCGCAGGATCTCCTGCTGCCGCGGCGTGAGCAACGCTCTACCTGCCGACTGGGCGCCCATTTGCAGCAATTTTAGCCGCCGCTGCGGACCGAGCCGAGCCGCGCTCAGGCGAGCAGCTCGGCGGTGACCCCGCCGCCGAGGAAGCGGCCGCGCCACGTGAGCGTGAGCGTGTCGGGCGTCTCCTCCGCGAGCCCGAGCTGCTCGACGCGCGCGAGGCCCGCCGGGTCGAGCGCGTGCCGGATCCCGGCCAGCGGCAGCGGCTCGTCCAGGCGGAGCCCGAGCATCACGCGCTCGCGGGCCTGCACGTCCCCATCGAGCGGCTCGAGCTCCCGCTCGGGCGCACGTCCGGCCGCGAGCGCCTCCAGGTAGCGCCCGAGCTTCGGCGTGTTGCGCCGCCGGTTGCTCTCAATTGTCGATACCGCGCCGACCCCGATGCCCAGGTAGTCCCGGCCGAGCCAGTAGCCCAGGTTGTGCCGCGAGCGGAGATCCCGAGCGGGATCCGGGCGGCAGAAGTTGGCCGTCTCGTACCAGCGGAAGCCGGCGCCGGTCAGCGTGCCGACGACGCGCTCGAAGTAATCCTCCATCGCGTCGGCCTGCCGGCGGAGCTCGTCTCCCCAGGCGTGGGTGAAGCGCGTCCCCGGCTTCGCCTCGAGCTCGTAGCAGGAGAGGTGCTCCGGCTCGAGCGCGAGGGCGTCGGCGAGGTCCGCCTCGAGGTCGGAGGCGCTCTGACCCGGGATCCCGTAGATGAGATCGAGCGAGATGTTGTCAAATCCGGCATCACGTAGATGATGCACGGCGCGTCGGACGTCGTCAGGACCGGCAACGCGCTCGAGGACGCGGAGGAGCTCGGGGCGGAAGGACTGCGCGCCGAGCGAGACGCGCGTCACGCCGGCGTCGCGCAGCGCGCGCGCCAGCTCGGGCGTCACCGTCTCCGGATTCGCCTCGGTCGTCACCTCCCCGGCGGGGGGAAGCGCCTCGAGCAGGCGCACCAGGTCGGGCAGCGCGGTGAAGGTCGGCGTGCCGCCGCCGAGGAAGATCGTCTCGAGCTGCGGCGCGAGCGAGTGCCCCTCCAGCTCGAGCTCCCGCAGGAGCGCGTCGACGTAGACGCGGTGCTGGTCGTTCTTGCCGACGACGGTGACGAAGTCGCAGTAGCCGCAGCGGTGCGCGCAGAAAGGGAGGTGCACGTAGAGGTGGCGCGCCCCGTCGCTCACGCAGTCACCCGCCTCGGCCGCGCGACGAGCTCGCCCCCGCAGTTCGGGCAGACGCGGTCCATCCCGTCGGCGCATGACACGCAGAACGTGCATTCGAACGAGCAGATGCGCGCCTCGCCCTCCGGCGCAAGTGCGGCGTCGCAGCGCTCGCACACGGTGCGCATCTCGAGGGCCATCAGCTCGTCTTCTGTCCCTGGCCGATGCTGAGCACCGCGAGGAACGCTTCCTGCGGCACCTCCACCCCGCCGACCTGCTTCATGCGCTTCTTGCCCTTCTTCTGCTTCTCGAGCAGCTTGCGCTTGCGCGAGATGTCGCCGCCGTAGCACTTCGCGAGCACGTCCTTGCGACGCGCCTTCACCGTCTCGCGCGCGATCACGCGGGAGCCGATCGCGGCCTGGATCGGCACATCGAACATCTGGCGTGGGATCTCCTCGCGCAGCTTCTCGACCAGCAGCTTGCCGCGCTCGTACGCGAAGTCGCGGTGGATGATGAGCGAGAGCGCGTCGACCATCTCCCCACCGACGAGCACGTCGACGCGCACGAGCTTGCCCGGCTTGAAGCCGGAGAGGTCGTAGTCGAACGACGCGTAGCCGCGTGTACGCGACTTCAACTGGTCGTAGTAGTCGAGCACGATCTCGCCGAGCGGCAGGTCGTACGTCAGGTGAACGCGCTCGGGCGAGAGGTACTCCATGTGGTCGAAGACGCCGCGCCGCTCGTTGTTGAGCTCCATCACCGCGCCGACGTACTCCTTCGGCACGATGATCGACGCCTTGACGTAGGGCTCCTCGACCTCCTCGAACTCGCGCGGGAAGTCGGCCGGGTTGTGCAGCTCGGCCCACTCCATGTCGTTGCGCTCGCGCACGCGATACGCCACGGTCGGAGCGGTGACGATCAGGTCGAGGTCGAACTCGCGCTCGAGCCGCTCGCGCACGATCTCCAT
>JAOPYX010000270.1 GCA_025964535.1 Actinomycetes bacterium
TACCACGGTGCGCCGCCGATGCGCGGCGCAGCGCCCGCGACGATGTCGCGAGACAGATGCCCGATGACCGCAAGCGACAGCAAGGCCGCGAAATCTACGCCGGTGCGTGGCGCGCCCGTCGTGCCTCTCTCGCCGCCGCGACGCCCAGCGCCAGCACGAACGACACCGCGAAGCTCGGGAGCGAAGCGCCGACGCCGCCGTTCGCGGGATGGAGCCGGGAGAGCCAGCGCGACCAGAAGCCGAGCCCCTGGGTCTGCGCGATCCACTCGTACAGGGCGAATCCGACAAGCCAGGCGCCGATCATCCCGGGCCGCCACGCGGGGCCGCCGAAGATGTGCTCCGGGGTGTAGTGGCGTCCCGCCGATAGCCAGTCCGCGAGCAGCACGCCGAAGAGCGGCACGAAGAACGCACCGAGCAACAGGAGGAACTGCTGGTACTGCGTCAGGTTGACGCCGAGCGAGATCGCGGTGGCGAGAGTTGCGACTCCGACGATGAGCAGCCGCTGCGAGGCGCGCGGGAACCAGTTCTGCAGCGACACCGCGGTCGAGTAGATGTTCGCGAACGCCTCGTCGGTCTCGTCGACGGTGAGCGCGAGCAGCGCGAGCACCGAGCCCACGCCTCCGGCCGCGACGGTCGTCAGCACGTCCGTCGGTCCGGCGATCGCCGGATGCGAGAGCACGAGGACGGCGCCGAAGCCGAACTGGAAGAGTGTCGGCAGCAGATAGCCGAGACCTGCGCCGATGAATGCGGAGCGCGGGGCGCGCGCGAAGCGCGTGTAGTCCGCTACGAGCGGCACCCACGAAACGGTGAGTGCGATGACGAGGTCGACGCCGAGCCAGAACGAGCCGCCGTGACCGCCTGCCTGCCAGAGGCGGCCGAGGTCGCCGTGACGGACGATCCAGACGGCGAGATAGGCGATCGACGCCGCGACCGCCCAGATGCCGATCTTGCGGACGAACCTGCGCACGAATCCGATCGGCCCGAGCAGCGCGAGCACCAGCCCGAGCGCGCCGAAGCACAGCTTCCACACCCACACGATGTGGACGCCGAAGAGCCGCTGCGAGAGCGCCCCGGCAGCGAGGGCGATGATCGTGATCTCGAACACCGACCAGCCGAGGCACTGGAGCACGTTGAGCCCCGTGGCGAGGTACGAGCCGCGCTGCCCGAGCGGCGCGCGCTGGAGCACCATCGCCGGTACGCGTGCGTCGGCGCCGATGAAGGCGGCGACGCCGAGCATCGTGTTGCCGATCAGGCCGCCGACGACGGTCGCGAGCAGAGCCTGCCGCAGCGAGAGGCCGAGATACGCCGCAGCGACGAGCACGAGCAGCGAGATGCCGAGGTTCGTCCAGAGCAGCAGCAGGTCGACCGTGCCCAGCACGCGCAGACGCTCCGGGACGGGCTCGATTCCCCAAGACGGTGTTGTGTCGCTCACGTCGACTCCCTTCGCCGGTACTAACCGGAGCAGGTTCTGCGGGTGTGATCTCAGCCGCGTGGCGCGCGGCACCCCGGTGAGCCGAGGGTAGCGCAGAGGCGCGGCGGCTAGCGCCCGTAGCGCGCGGCGCGTGCGGCTGCACCCGGCTCGACGCCGGCGTCGAGCAGGCGCTGGCGCGACTCGCTCTCGCGGAACACGCGGAAGAGCAGCCAGACGGCGACGCCGAGCATCACGAGGGAGCCCTCGACGAGCATCACGCCGCCGCCCGCACGCTGATCGGCAATCGCCGTCAGGCCCCACGTGCGCGGCGCATCGACGTACCGCGCGTAGTACGCGTTACCCGACCAGAGGAAGACCTGCGAGAGCGCGAGCGACACGAGCCACATTCCGGCGACGTACACGAGCTTTCGCCCCGCCGTGAACCAGGCCGGCCCCGGTAGCGGCTCGAGGAGCGCCGCCCACACGAGCGCGCCGCAGCCGAAGAAGAGGCCGTGCTGCACTGCGTGCACGGCGTCGTGGTCGAGAGCGGCGTTGTAGAGCGGCGTCACGTGCCAGATGCAGAGCTTCACCGCCCAGAGCGGCAGCGCGACGAGCGGGTGCGCGAGCCATCGGAGCCGCTGCACCGGCCTCACGGCGAGCAGCGGACGCAGGAGCGGCCCGTCGAGCCCGAGCACGACGAGCAGCGGCGCGATGTCGCCGATGAGCAGGTGCTGCGCCATGTGCGCGGAGAAGAGACGCTCCTCCCCGAGGTGGTCGAGCGGTGAGAGGAACGCCACCAGGAGAAGCGCGATGCCGGCCGCGAAGGCCGTCACCCGTAACGCGGAAACCCTCCGCCCGCGGCGGCGGAGCCTGACGACCGCGAGTGCGTAGGCGAGTGCGGCGAGCAGGACGACGGCGGTCTGGAGCACCTCAGGATTCCTTCGGGTCGGCCTCGTTTGAGCGCGTGGGCCGAGGGTAGCCGTTCACCGATTTGGAAACGGGGCAGTCGCGGTGAGGCGCGCGCCGCTCTCGGCGGTACCCGTCGTGCTGCTCGCGGTGCTCGTCACCGCCGGCTGCGGCTCGCCGCAGAACACGCTCTCGCCCCACAGCAAAGCCGCCCGGAGCATCGCCTCGCTCTGGTGGAACATGCTCATCGGTTCGGCGCTCGCGTTCGGGATCGTCGTCCTGATCCTCGCGGGAGCCTGGGTGCGGCGGAACCGCCCAGGTTTCCCCGGCGTACGTGACGGCGACCGCGCAGCACTCGGGGTGGTGCTGACGTTCGGGCTCGCGATTCCCATCGTCGTTCTCTCGACGCTCTTCCTCGTCTCGAACATCTTCCTGATCCGCGACACGTCGCTGCCGACGGCGTCTGCCGCACCGGGCGACCGGCCGAAGCTGACGATCCGGGTGATCGGGCACCAGTTCTGGTGGGAGGTGCGCTACCCGGGCACCCCCGCCGTAACCGCGAACGAGATCCACATTCCGGCCCGCACGCCTGTGCAGGTGCTCGTCTACACGGACGACGTCATCCACAGCTTCTGGGTCCCCGAGCTGAACCGGAAGATCGACATGATCCCGGATCAGACGAACAGCGTGCTGCTCTACGCCGACAAGGTGGGCCGCTATCGCGGGCAGTGCGCGGAGTTCTGCGGCCTCCAGCACGCGCACATGGGGTTCTACGTGTTCGCCGATCCGCCCGCGCGGTTCCGCGCCTGGCTCGCGCGTGAGTCGCAGCCGGCGACTCAGGCCACGCAGGTGTTCCAGGTGCGTTGCAGCAGCTGTCACGCGATCCGCGGCACGCCGGCGACGAGCAACGTCGGCCCGGATCTCACGCACCTCGCGTCTCGGACGTCGCTCGCCGGCTTGACGATCCCGAACACGCCCGAGCGTCTGAGGGAATGGATCCGTGACCCGCAACAGTTCAAGCCCGGCAATCAGATGCCGGCGCTCGGGCTGACGAGCGCCGAGATTGCGCAACTCGTCGCCTACCTGGAGAAGCTCCGATAGCGACGACGATCCCCGCACCGGCACACGAGCGCGTCGATCGTCTCGAGCGGATGTGGGCCGCGCGTCCCGGCGTGCTCGGCTGGCTGACGACGACCGACCACAAGCGCATCGGCCTTCTGTACTTCTGGACGACGCTCGTGTTCTTCGCCGCAGGTGGCGTCGAGGCGCTGCTGCTGCGCACCCAGCTCGCCCGTCCGAACAACAACGTGCTCGGCCCGGACGCCTACAACCAGGTGTTCACGATGCACGGGCTGACGATGATCTTCTGGTTCATCATCCCGATGACGACAGGCGCGTTCGGGAACTACCTGATCCCGTTGATGATCGGCGCGCGCGACATGGCGTTCCCGCGCCTCAACGCGCTGAGCTTCTGGATCTTCGTCGCTTCCGGCATCTTCGTGTACGCCGGGCTCTTCCTCGGCTTCGGTCCGAACGCGGGCTGGTTCGACTACGTCCCGCTCGCCTCGCGGCTCTACGACCCGGGGCGGAACATCGAGTTCTACACGCTCGGGCTGCTCTTCAACTCGATTGCGTCGACGATCACCGCCGCGAACTTCATCGTCACGATCTTCAAGTGTCGCGCGCCGGGGATGTCGTTCAACCGCATCCCGCTCTTCTGTTTCGCATTCCTCGCCGCGTCGTTCGGCCTGCTGTTCGCCCTCCCGTCCCTCAGCGCCGACCTGATCTTCCTGTACCTCGACCGCAACGTCGGCACGCACTTCTTCGACGTTTCGCAGGGCGGCACGACGCTGCTGTGGCAACACCTGTTCTGGTTCTTCGGCCACCCCGAGGTCTACATCCTCATCGTGCCCGCATTCGGTATCGCCACCGAGATCATTCCTGCGTTCACGCAACGCAAGATGATCGCGTTTCCGCTCGTCGCGATCGCCGAGTTGCTCGTCGTGTTCATCGGCTTCGGCGTGTGGGCGCACCACATGTTCGCCGACGGCATCCCTTCGGTGACGCTCGTCTTCTTCGCAGGCGCGACGGCCATGGTCGTGATCCCGTCGACCATTCAGGTGTTCGCGTGGTCGTCGACCATCTTCACGGGGTTACCCCGGTTCAAGACGCCGCTGTTGTTCATCGTCGGCTTCATTCTCTTCTTCGTCGCCGGCGGGCTGACGGGGATCATGTTCGTCGCGATCCCGTTCGATCAGCAGATGACCGACACGTACTTCGTCGTCGCGCACTTTCACTACATCATCTTCGGCGCGGCGGTCTTCCCGATCTTCGGCGGCATGTACTACTGGTTCCCGAAGGTCACCGGCCGTATGTACTTCGAGCTGCCGGGCCAGATCAGCTTCTGGCTCATCTTCATCGGCACGAACCTGCTGTTCTTTCCCATGCACATCGTCGGCTTGCTCG
>JAOPYX010000329.1 GCA_025964535.1 Actinomycetes bacterium
CGAATGAGTACGTGCGCTTCGCATCCCGCTCGTCCTCGATCGAATACGCGAATGCGGGCCACGCAGTCCGGAACGCGAACATCGCGAACGTGATCACCGAGGCGATCTTCACGGCCGCGGAGTAGACGCCGACCTCCGCCTGCCCCTTGTAGCCCGCGACGAAGAGCCGGTCGATGAAGTTGATCGCCCACAGCGCGAGCGCCGACGGGACGAGCGGAAGCCCGAAGCGCTGCATCCCGCGGAAGAGCTCGCGGTCGAACTGAAGCCCGAGCTGCTCGCGCCGGTACGCGAGCAGGACGAGATAGACGCAGAGTGTGCCGACGAAGTTTCCGACGAGCAGCCCGAGAGCTCCCTTGTGGAAGCCGACGACGAGCGCGAGCGTCGCGCCGATCGTGATCAGCACGTTCGCGATGCTGGCCAAGGCGAATGCCATCGAGCGCTCCTCCACCCGGAAGAGCGATGTGATCTGCTCGAAGTTCATCTGCGCCCAGAAGCCGATCGCCGCGGCGCGGACGAGCTCCGGGTG
Source organism: Actinomycetes bacterium (assembly GCA_025964535.1). Lineage (GTDB taxonomy): Bacteria > Actinomycetota > Thermoleophilia > Gaiellales > Gaiellaceae > Palsa-739. The sequence continues at coordinate 527 of JAOPYX010000329.1, forward strand.
GTGGCCGACCTGCAATGCACGCGCGATCGGCGTGGCGAAGACGAGGCAGAGAACGAGGCCCGCGGTGGCCATCGTCATCGTGAACCAGAACGACGTCCGCACGACCGCGAGCCGGCGCGCCGCGTCCTTGTTGTCGAAGTAGAAGCGGAAGAACGCGGTCGAGATCCCCATGCGCAGCACGATCACGGCCACCGCCGAGGCGGCGGTCAGCGTCTCCACGCGCCCGAACGAGCCCGGCGCGAGGTAGTTCGTGTAGAGCGGCAGCAGCAGGACGGCGAGGATCCGCGACACGAGGCCGCCGAGCCCGTAGATCACCGAGTGTCGCCCGAGCCGCTGGAGCTCTTGGCCGAGCCTCATGCGGTGAAGCGTAGTTAGCGCCTCAGTCGGCTAGGCGGCCGCGACGTCGCCGAGGCGGTATCGCAGGTCGTTCAGGCGCTCGTGCCAGTCGTCCGACCGGGCGGCGACGCACTTCATCGAGCGGTAGGCGAGCTCGACGAGGGCGTCGTCCGGCACGCCGTGCGTCTCGACCCACTCGCGGGCCGGCCCCGGCAGCTCGTCCGGCGGCTCCCCGGCCGCCGAGACCACGATCTCGGCTGCGGCGACCGCCTGCTCGGCGATCTTCTCGTCGCGGTCGTCGTCGCAGGCCGCCTGGAGGCTCGCGTGAAGGGTGTCCCAGTCCATCACGTGTCCCATTCCACCTGGTCGAAGAAACGAAGCGCGATTCGCCCCGGCCGCACCCGGGGCTGGAGCGCCGCGAGCTCGTCGTCGGAGATCTCTCCGAGCGCCCGCTTGACGGCAAGCCATGGCAGATCGAGGTCTTCCTGGTAGACGATCGTCGAGATCCGGGGATTCACCTCGATCACGACGTCGCCGACGAGTTGGATGTTGAAGAACCACTCGATCTCGAGCTCCTCGACGATCCGGTTCGCCGTCTCCATCAGGCCGTCGTCGTCGAGCGTCTCGAAGTACATCGCGAGCCCGGCCCGCATGGCCTCGCGCGTCTTCGGGTGTCCGAGCACGATCCGCTTGCCGTCCGCGATGCCGTCGATCGTGCGCTCGCCGCCGGTGGCGAGCTCCATCACGAGCAGGTCGACGCCATCCTCCGGCAGCAGCTCGACCGCTTCCTCGAGGCGCATCGCCACCGCGCCCGGCCGCTCGTAGAGCAGCTGGTGCGCGCGGTCGACCGTCGGGTCGAGCACGCGGAAGCCGCGTGAGCCCGACGAGAACACCGGCTTGAAGCACACCGGGCGGTCCGGGTAGCCGAGCTCCTTCGCCGCGGCCTCCACACCGGCCGCGCCCGTGACACGGCGGAACTCCGGGCCGCGCACGCCGATCCGCTGCAGCAGCTCGTACGTCTCGGCCTTGTCGTTCGAGCGCCGCACGGTCTCCGGGCTTGCGACGAGCACCGGGACCGGGAAGCGCTCCCGCGCCGCGGCCAGGTGGGGGAGATCGTGCGACGACTGCGGCAGCACGAGGTCGACGCCCTCACGCTCGACGATCTCCAGCACCGCGTCGGCGTAGCCAGGGTCGGCGCCGGGCGGGACGAGGTGGAACGCGTCGGCGAGGTGCCGGCCGATCGAGCGCTCCGACATGTCGATGCCGACGAGGCGCACCTCCCGCTCGCCGTTCTCGCGCAGGCCACGGAAGAGTGCTGCAGCGCCGGGCGCGCCCGCAGCCGTCACGAGGATGGTCGTCTTCGGCATTCGGCGATGCTACTGAGTGCTTCGGCGTGGGTCGTCCGGGTGCCGGCGATCGCGCACGGCCAGGCGCAGCTTCGTTCGGACGCTGGCGGGGCGGAGCTCGGCAAGGAGGACGGCGCCCGCTCCCTCGTCGCCGCGGTAACGCGCAGTGTTCGCTTCGGCGAGCGTTGCGCTGTGCCAGCCGTCGCCGTCGCGCACGTACAGCTCGTCCTCGAAGACGACGAAGCCCGCGCGCTCGAACACCGCGATCCAATCGCGCGGCGTCCGCTGGAGCTGCCAGCCCTGGTCGTCGTGCTCGCCCGTCGGAACGCTGACGAGCAAGCGGCCGTCACGTGCGAGCACACGATGCAGCTCGCGTAACGCCGTCTCGTCGCCCTGCTCCTCGCGCGTCGCGTCGACGTCGTACACCTCGTTGTCTCGTCCCACGTGCTCGAGCGTCGAGATGCAGAGGACGAGCTCGAACGCGCCGTCCTCGACCGGCAGGTCGCGCACGTCGCCCACGATCGGGCGGAGCCCGGGCACGGCGGCCTCTGCGAGGTCGGCCCCGGCGAGCTCGGCGGCGCCGAGCGCCACGAGCCCGGCGAGGTAGGCCGGCTCGGCGAATGCGTAGCCGATGTCGAGCACGCGGGCCTCGCCGTCGTAGCGCGCGAGGCACCACGGAATCTCGACCGCGCGCTCGTCGCTCGCTGTGGGCGCCGTCAGGTTGCGGGGGCGTGCTGGGCCACGC
>JAOPYX010000223.1 GCA_025964535.1 Actinomycetes bacterium
GGCGCGGCGCCGAGCTGCCGGCCAGTGCGTGGGCCAGCGCAGCGGCTACTGGCTTCGACAGAAACGGGCTCGCTAGCTCCACCCGCGTCGAAGCGTGCCGTGCCGCATCGATGAGCTCGTCGCGTACTCCGGTGACCAGCTGCCCCGGCCGTGGTGTGCGTGCCATTGCGCGACGCTATCCGACGTTCACCAGTGCGCGCGCCAGAACGTCATAGCACTTTGCGAGTTCCGCTTTGCGCGTATGCGTCGGCCGGCACGACGACCCAACTAGGACACCGGCCCGCGCACAGCGGTCATCGAGACCGGAGTGTCCCCATCCATGTCCCCAACCCACCAAAACAACCCCCACCCAACCGCTCCACCCGCTACGCTCTCCCCGCTTCTTGACTGTACTTCCGCTGCCTCGGGGCCTCTCTTAATCCGAAGGTTCTAGGTTCGATTCCTAGTGGATGCATTACGAGAAGCCCGGCAAATGAGGCTGTCGCATAAGTCTTCGAAGTTGCGAAGCGTTCCTACGCGGTGGGAAGCGGCTCGCCCTGGGCCAGCGGAATCTGCTCCGAACTCCCACACCGAGCACGTTTCGAGGGCTCGTCGGCTGGTTGCCCCCAGCCGTTGCGCCCGCAACATCAGCGCGAGGCATATACGCAACAGCCTCACGCGATAGCGATAGCGCGGCTGACCGCAGGTCGACGTGATCGGCGCCGCTCAGATGCGTGGCGGAGGGGGACTGTCGGCACCTACGATGCGTTCACATGCCCGCGGCGCATGATCCGGACCACTTGACCACCGAAGAGTTCGCATAATGGTGGAAGGAGACGGGCGAGCACATCTCCGGTGCCGAACTTGCCGTCGACGGCGGCTACCTCGCCCGTTGAGCCGCCCGGCCTCGTAGCGCAAGAGGGACAGCACGCGACGCGTCCAGGGCCGAGCCGGGAGTGCAACCGTCTGCGGAGTGGTGGCAGGCTTGCTCATGAGACGACCTCCGGCTGAACGAGAACGGGCTGAGACAGGGTCGGCCGCACCAAGGCCACCAGGCCGTAGACCAGCACCGCGGCGCCGGTGACGGCGAGCGTGATGTCGAGGCCGAGCAGGGCGACGAGCGGCGTCGCGAGCAGCGCTCCGCCGGCGATCCCGGCGACGCAGGCGGGCACGACGAGCCCGTAGGCGCGGGCGACGACCGCGTCATCGAGCGTGCGCTGAAGCGTGGTTTCCGCGACGACCTCGGTTGTCATCGTCCCGGCGCCGATGCAGGCGGCGAGGACGAGCGCGACGGCGGTCGACCCGGTCAGCGCGAGGGTGACGAGCGGCAGCCCGACCGCGGCGACGGCGGCGATCAGCGCGCGGCGGGGCCGATCTGAGGCCGCGGCCCGGTTGGCCAGGTTGGCCGCGAGCACGCCGCCGACGCCGAGCGCCGACAGCAGGTAGCCGTAGCCGACGGCGCCGAGCCCGAGCTTCTGACCGAGCAGCACGAAGAGGACGGTGAGGGCGCCGTAGATCGCGCTGGAGACGAAGTCGGCGCCGACGAGCGGCAGGGTGTCCGGGTGCTCGCGCAGCGCCCGCCAGCCGGTGGCGAGGTCAGCGCGGAGCGAGGCATGCGATTCCGGCGCGGCGGCGGGGCGACTGGTGGCCTCGCGCGGGAGCGCGGCGACGATCACGGCGCCGAAGAGGAAGCTGACGCCGTTGACGGCGAAGGTGATGGCGGCCGAGCCGAGGAGGAGCAGCGCCGCGCCGATGATCGGCCCGGCGATCACGCACAGGCTCGTGATGGCGACGCGTGCGGCATTGGCGGCGGGCAGGTCGGCCTCGTCGACCAGGCGCGGCATCACCGCCGCGACGCACTGCGGGTACACAGCGCCGGCGGCGGTGCACAGCGCGGCGAGCGCAGGAGCGAGAACGATCGGTCCTCCAGCGAGAGCGACGACTGCGAGCGCGGCCATCGCGGCGGCGCGCAGGACGTCCGAGGCGATCATCACGGTGCGCCGGTCGAGGCGATCGCCGAGCACGCCGCCGATCGGCCCGAGCACGACCTCGGGCAGGATCCGCGCCGCGGTCGTGATCCCGACCCACGCGGTCGATCCGGTGCGCTCGTAGACGAACGCGAGAAGGGCGAGGTTGTACAGCCAGTCGCCGGCCTGGGACACGACCAGGCCGGCGAACAGGCGACGGAGGTTGCGCTGACGCAGCGCAACCAGGAACGGCTGGGCGGGGTTCAGTAGCGCAGCGAGGCGCTTGGTACGCCGCTCTAGCGATAGACCATTTCGGGGCTCCTTGTGGGTGGTGGTCGGCATGGGCCACAGAATGCGGCTACGCCGACCGGCGCACATTGGGCTGCGGACCCGTCTTCGGGTCTCGCAGCGACTTAGATCGGTGCGGGAGTCGCCTAAGTCCCGGGGTCCGGCGCCCTAAGCCGGTGCACCATCGCCGTAGCCTCGCCGCGGCTGGCCACGCCGAGCTTGCCGAGAATGTTCGACACGTGCACGCTGGCCGTCTTGCGCGTGATGAACAGCTCGGCGGCGATCTGCCCGTTCGAGCGGCCTTCGGCCAGCAGCTCCATCACCTCGCGTTCGCGCTGAGTGAGCCCGAACGCCTCGATCCCCGATCCGGCAGGCGCCGGCTCGCCCTCGCCGATCGGCACACGCGCGCGCCGCGCGAGCGCGCGCACGTCTTCGAGCAGCGGCGCGGCCCCCATGCCTGCGGCCACCTGCGCGGCCTCCACGAGCGCCGGTGCCGCGACCTCGCGGCCACCGTCCGCGCAGCTCGCCTGCGCCGAGCGAAGCAGCGCGTACGCGACGAGGTAGGGATCCTCCGCTGCGCGGCAGGCCTCGACGACGGCCTCCCAGTCCGGCGCTGGCGCGACCTCGGCGTCGGCGAGCGCGCGGTACGCGAGCGCCGGCAGGGTCGTCGCCGGCAGGGTGCCCGCCATCGCCACGAGGGCCGCCACCCGCTCGGGCGCGGGCTCGGACGCCTCGGCCTCGACCCGGAGGCCCAGCCAGACGAGCTGCCAGGCATAGCGCGGCACCGGCTTCGTCCCCTCGTGGGCCAGCCCCCGGCGCACCTCGTCCCGTGCACTTCGGCTGTCACCGAGCGCTCGCGCCATCTCGCTGGCGGCGACCGCGCGCGCGAACGAGTACATGTCGCCGTGGCGCTCGGCCACCAGGCGCCGTGACGCTTCGATGTCTGCCGCGGCGTTCTCATAGCGACCGGCCAGCGCGGCGAGCCTGGCGCGGTGATCGAGTACGAGGCTCGCGTAGGGGCGCGCGAGCTCGTTGTCCGCCGCCCGCGTCAGCAGACGGTCCGCGATGTCCCAGCGGCCGAGGTGGAACTGAGCCTCGGCGCTGTTGATCGTCACCAGCGTTCCATACACCGAGCGCGTGAGGCCGACCCGAACCGCCAGCTCCATGCCCTGCTGTGCGACCAACGCGGCATCGTGTGACCGGCCGAGATTCTGCAACGCGTCAGACAGGTTCAGGTGGGCGCGGAGCGTCAGCGCATGGTCCTCGGCCCTCTCCGCGAGTCCGATGGCCGCCTCGAGCTCCGCCACGGCGCGATCGCCCTCATCGAGATAGCCGAGCGACAGCCCGAGCATCATGCGTGCGCAGGCCTTGAGCGCCGGGGTGGTCGCCGCCGCGATCGCCTGCTCAGCCACCGGGCGGGCGTCGGCGAACCGGCCGGCGGCGGCCCTTAGGGCCGCGAGAGCGGTGAGCACGACGGCATGCGCCTCGCCGCGTGGCTCGTCCGCCAGGAGCGCCGCCGCGCCCTCGAGCTCGAGTTGCGCCTCGTCGTCGCGACCCAGGTCGAGCAGCGTCGCTGCGCGCGCCTCGATGAGGACCGCGCGCCGCTCGGGCTCGGCGCCGGGCGCGACCTCCGAGAGCGCCTCGTCGAACAGCCCGAGCGAGCGCTCAAGCTCCCCCGCGGCGTACGCGCTCACACCGCCGCGGCGGAGCGCCTCGACGACGTCGATGCCGCTTCGCTGCGCCGCATCCGGCACCTGCGGCCACAACTCGAGCGCACGCTCCAGATGCCGCAGCGCCTCCGCGGGGGCGTACGGGGCGGCTAGGCGCGCGGCCTCCACAGACGCCTCGAGCGCCCGGGGCACGTCGTGCGCCGCCGTCCAGTGGAGTGCGAGCAGCGCGGGGACGCTGACGTCCCGGCCGGCGAGCGCCGGCTCGGCGGAGAGGACCTCGCCGTACGCAGCATGGATCCGGGCCCGCTCGCGCGCCAACGTGTCGCCGTACACGGCGTCACGGGTGAGGGCGTGCCGGAACACATAGCCACCGTCGGTCCCGTCGGCCACGTGGACGTGATGCTCGAGGCCCTCGCGCAGAGCATCGTCCAGTTCGTGGTCGCCGAGCCCCGCCACCGCCGCGAGCAACCGGTCCGACACCGACGGGCCTGCC
>JAOPYX010000012.1 GCA_025964535.1 Actinomycetes bacterium
ACCTTGCGGTAGCGCGAGTTCGTCGCGAAGGCGAGCGCTGGGAGGTCTATGGCCGTGATCAGCTCTCCGTGCTCGAGCACCGTGTCGCGCTCCGGCTGCTCGCCGGGCAGCCGGTGCAGCTCCGTCAGTGGGATCGTCCGCTCCCCGTTCGGCCCTTGCGTATGCACGACTGCGTCGAGTGCGGCCATGGCCACGGCCATGTCCGACGGGTGCGTCGCGATGCACGCCTGCGAGGTGCCGAGGATCGCAAGCTCGCGGTGATAGCCCTCCCGCGCCGAACAACCAGACCCCGGCTCACGCTTGTTGCAAGGCGTCGTGACGTCCTGGAAGTACACGCAGCGGGTGCGCTGCAACAGGTTCCCGCCGGTGGTGGCGAGGTTTCGCAGCTGCCCCGATGCGCCGGCAAGCAGCGCTTCCGAGAGCACTGGATAGCACCGCCGGATCCTCCGATCGGCCGCCAGGTCGCTATTGGGCACCGCCGCACCGATCCGCATGCCTCCATCGGGCAACTCGTCGATCCGCTCCGACGTCAGGCGCCTGACATCGACCAGCAGATCCGGGTTCGCGACGCCGAGCCGCATGTGGTCGACGAGATTCGTGCCACCGGCCAGGAACGCGCCGTTCGCCGCCGCCGCGAGCATCGTCACCGCGCCGGCTACGTCTGCGGGCTGTTCGTAGCGGAACGGTCTCATCCCGACGCGACCTCCGCAATCGCGGGAACGATGTTTGCGTAGGCCGCGCAGCGGCAGAGGTTGCCGCTCATCCGTTCCCGGATCTCTTCGTCGTCGAGCACAACCTCGTCGACGTCCAAGTTTGTGGTCACGACGCTGGGCCAACCGGCGGCCACTTCCTCGAGCATCCCGACCGCCGACACGATCTGCCCCGGCGTGCAGTAGCCGCACTGAAACGCGTCGTGCTCGATGAACGCCCGCTGCATCGGATGCAGTGCTTCACCGTCGGCGAGCCCCGCCGCCGTCACGATCTCCGCACCCTGATGCGCCACGGCCAGCGCAAGGCAACTGATCGCGCGCCGTCCATCGAGCAGAACCGTGCAGGCACCGCACTGCCCGTGATCGCACCCCTTCTTTGCGCTCGTGATCCCGAGACGCTCTCGCAACGCGTCCAGCAAGGTCGTCCGCGTATCCACCACGAGGCGGTGCTCCGCCCCGTCCACGCGCAGTGTGATCTCGACGTGGGTGACCGCGTCCGCACCGATCGTGTGCATGAGTGGCCTCCTTCCGGTGTTCGCGAGCTCCGCGCGTCCGCCACACGAGACGATGCCGGTCCGAATGGGAACGCGTCCAACACCACCCGCGTCGGACTCGTGATTACGCCGCTGCATACGGGTACGTCCTTCGGGAGGAACGGCAGTGAGTCACCGCAGAGATGTCGACACCCGCTTCGGGCACGTGGTCGACCAGGATCTCGCCGAGTACCACATCGCGGCGAACGCCGACGTCGGCTCCGTGGAGGTGCACATGCTCGACCGGGAAGACCTCTATTTCAATGCACTCGGCGCGAAAGGCGTCGGCGAGCTCGGAATCGTCGGCACCGCAGCGGCGATCGCAAACGCCGTCCACCACGCAACCGGCAGACGCGTCCGCGACCTCCCGATCACTCTCGACAAGCTCTTGCAATGAGATGGGCGTGGTGACCGACTCGACGACGGAGTTTTTCCAGGAGCTGGGTCGTCGCGGACGCGAGGCGCTGCTGGAGAAGGCGAACGGCAGCATTCGCTTCGACCTCGCCGATGGTTCGCGGACCGAGCGGTGGTTCGTCACGCTCGACAGAGGCGACGTGTCCGTATCGCACAAGAATGCCGCCGCCGACTGTGTCGTCTGCGCGAATAGAGCACTCTTCGACGGAATCGTGCGCGGCGAGGTGAACGGGATGGCCTCTCTTCTGCGCGGGGAGATGACGTCCGAGGGGGATCCAGCCTTCCTCGTTTTGTTCCAGCGGCTCCTTCCCGCGCCTGCGGCTCGGGGAGGGCGAACGGACGACGTGAGGGATCAGCGGTGAGCAACGATCTCGTCACGATCCTCGACGGGGACACCTTCGTCGTCAGCGACCGCCGGGGAGACATCGAGGCGTCGCTGACGGATCCGACCGGCCTCTTCTCGTCCGACACCCGCTTCCTCTCGAAGTGGGTGCTGACGATGGACGGTCAACCGCTGAATCCGCTTTCTGTCGACGATCTCCAGTACTTCGAGACGCGCTTCTTCCTCGTCCCCGGAACAGGAACCGTCTACGTCGATGCGAAGCTGTCGGTGATCCGACGGCGGGCGGTGGGCGGCGGCTTCCACGAGGAGCTGACGATCTTGAACCACGACGACGAGCCGATCGACCTGACGACACGGGTCGAAGCGGCGTCCGACTTCGCCGACCTCTTCGAGGTCAAGGATGCGCTCGAGAAGAAGGGCACGTACAGCAGCCGGGTCGAGGACGGGAAGCTGCTGCTCGGCTACGAGCGGCAGACGTTCAGGCGCTCTACGGTCATCTCCGCCACCGCTCCGGCCAGGATCGACGAGCAAGGCCTGACCTTCGACGTTCACGTCGAGCCCCACGGTGCGTGGACGACGGAGATCGATGTCTCCGCGACGATCCTTCCCGCGGAGAACGTCGGCGCGCGGCCTGTGCCGGCGAAAAAGCGGCGCCGCGAGCACATGGAGGAGAACCTGGAGCGTTGGCTCGGTGATGCTCCGCGGGTCGAGTGCGACTGGGAGCCACTCAGGGTCACCTACCGGCGCAGCCTGGTCGACCTTGCCGCCCTTCGCTTCTCGCCGCCGATCACGGCCGGCAAGAGCCTGCCGGCCGCGGGTCTGCCGTGGTTCATGACGATGTTCGGCCGGGACAGCATCCTGACGAGCCTGCAGGCGCTGCCGTTCACGCCCGAGTTGGCGGCCACGACCCTTCGCGTGCTCGGGCTCTGGCAGGGCACGCGCGTCGACGACTTCCGCGACGAGGACCCCGGCCGGATCCTGCACGAGCTGCGTTCGGGCGAGATGGCAGCGTTCGAGGAGCGACCGCACTCTCCGTACTACGGCTGCGCTGACGCCACCGCGCTGTACGTCGTGCTGCTCGACGAGTACGAACGGTGGACGGGCGACAAGAAGCTCGTGCGCGAGCTCGAGTACGAGGTCCGGGCTGCGCTCAACTGGATCGACGAGTACGCGGATTTGATGGGCAACGGCTACGTCTCCTATCAGCGACGCAACGAGAAGACGGGCCTCGAGAATCAGTGCTGGAAGGACTCCTGGGACTCGATCTCCTATCGTGACGGCCGGCTTCCCGGGTTCCCGCGGGCGACCTGCGAGCTGCAGGGATACGCCTACGACGCGAAGGTGCGCGGTGCGCGGCTCGCACGCGAGATCTGGAACGATCCGGCGTTCGCCGAGGAGCTCGAGAAGCAGGCGGCCTCCTTGAAGCGTCGGTTCAATCGCGACTTCTGGGTCGAGGAGGACGAATACTTCGCGCTCGCGCTGGACGCGGACGGCAACCAGGTCGATGCGCTCACGTCGAACAACGGTCACCTGCTCTGGAGCGGCATCGTCGATAAGTCGAAGGCGAAAGCAGTCGTGCGCCACCTGATGGGACCACGGCTGTTCTCGGGTTGGGGTGTCCGCACGCTGGCCCAGGGCGAAGGGCGGTTCAATCCGGTCGGCTACCACGTCGGCACCGTGTGGCCGTTCGACAATTCGTTCATTGCCTGGGGGTTGCGCCGGTACGGCTTCAAGCAGGAGGCAGCCCAGATTGCGGCCGGCATCCTCAACGCCGCCGCGTTCTTCGACGGTCGTCTGCCGGAGGCGTTCGGCGGCTACGAACGAGAGGCGACGAAGTATCCGGTTCAGTACCCAACCGCGTGTAGCCCGCAGGCCTGGTCGACGGGCGCGCCGCTGCTTCTCCTGCGAGCGATGCTCGGACTCGAGCCCGTCGGCGACCACCTCGTCGTCGACCCGAAGCTCCCGAGCGGGATCGGCATGCTCGCAGTGCTGGACGTTCCAGGACGCTGGGGCCGCGTCGACGCATTCGCGCGAGGGACGATCGACTTCAACGCGAGGTCGGGCCTGCACCCCGAGCTCGGTGCGCCGGAGCAGGCTTCCGCGCGTCGGCGTTAGCGACGGGGCGCTGATGCGTCAGACATGGGCGAGCACGCCGTCGAGCGGCCGAGGAACCTGGTCGAGGTCCAGCGCGTCGACGAGCAAGCGCGCGTACTGGATCTTCCGGCCGCCGCGGGTGCCCATGAAGCGCCGCAGCAGTTGCTCGTCGGCCCGTCCTCGCTGCGCCGGCTGCTTCTGCAACGTGCGGAACGCTCCGAGCTCACCCTGCGCGTCGATGACCTGTTCCACAGAAGCGGCACCAAGGGAACGGATCAGCTCGTCCTCCAGGTCTGCGACGCAGACGTAGAAACCGAGTCGTTCCATGTCGGCACGAGTGAGGTCGGTGCCGAAGCCGGCCCGCGCGAGAGCACGGGCGAAGTCACGCGCCTCTCCTGCATCGCAGAGGCCCGCCAGCCTCACGTCCGATCCCGCAGGGCCGAGCAGTTGCAGGAAGTTTCCGATTGCCTGCGCACCACCGATCGGCACGATCGAGATGCCCTCGGCCTCGAGATTCCGACCACGGCGCTCGGCGAGCGCCTCGAGCGCGACCTGATCGCTGATCCCTTCGACGAGCACGACCGAACGTGCGAAGGAGGACTCTCTCGTATGTCTGTCGTCAGGCATCGTGATTCTCATAGATCAGCACGGTCGGGTGCATTCCCGCAACCGATCAGCGCTCCCTCCGATGCTGCAGCACCTCGAGCGCGCGACGAT
>JAOPYX010000235.1 GCA_025964535.1 Actinomycetes bacterium
CCGCCACGACCCACCAGCGCGCGGCGATCAGGCGCCAGTAGCGGCCGAAATCGACCTCCTGCTCCGCTTCGGGGTCGAAGGTGGTCTGCGCCTTGCCGCGGGATTCGTCGGGGCTCGTCCGGCGGCGACTCTACCGGAGGCCCACGACCACATTCGCGTCAAACCGTCGGAGAGGCTCGTCCGCGCCTCCCAGCCGAGCGCCTCACAGATGCGCGAGACGTCGGCCTTCGTGCGCCTGACGTCGCCCTTCGCCGCGCCTACGTGCGAGACGTCGAGCGTCCGGCCCGAGATCCGCTCGAGCAGCGCGATCGCCTCGAGCATCGACGCCTCGTCGCCGCCGCCGACGTTGTAGACGGCCCCTGCCGGCGCCCGCTCCATCGCCGCGATCGTCGCCGCGACCGCGTCGCCGACCTCCGTGAAGCTGCGCGACTGATCGCCTGTCCCGTAGATCTCGAAGGAGCCGCCTTCGAGCAGCGCGTCGCAGACACGACGGAAGAACATGTCCGGCCGCTGGCGGGGACCGTACACCGTGAAGTAGCGGAGGGCGACCGCGTCGAGGCCGAAGCCGACCGCGTATGCGCGCGCGAGCTGCTCGCAGCCGAGCTTGGTGATCCCATACGGCGAGATCGGCTGAGGCGTCGCGTCCTCGTGTGTCGGATACGACTCCGCCTCGCCGTATACGGACGACGACGACGCGAAGACCACCCGCACGCCTGCAGCGGCAGCAGCCTCGAGCACGCGGTGCGTGGCCAGCAGATTCCGGCGCACGTACACCGGGAAGACATCGCCGAAGCTGCGCACGCCCGCTTGCGCGGCGAGGTGGAACACGCCGTCGACGCCGTCAAGATCGAGCTCATCCTCCGCGAGGTCGAGACGGCGCACGTCGAGGCCGCGTGCATTCTCCTCTTTCTCCGCGGGGTCGTAATAGTCGGTGAAGCAGTCGACACCGACGACCTCGTGCCCCGCCGCGGTGAGCGTCTCGGCGAGATTCGAGCCGATGAACCCTGCGGCTCCGGTGACGACGTATCTCATCCGGGGACCATCCCATAGACCTGGCCGTAGCCGATCAGGAAGAGTCGCCCGGGCGTTGCAACGGCGGGCGTGTACTTCCCGTCGGGGAACGACCAGAGCTGCTTGCCCGTGCGCACGTCCAGCGCGTACGTGCGTCCCTTGGCGCGCGCGCCTCCGTTGAGCGTCGCGAAATAGACGACGTTCCCGATCACGGTCGCGGAGCCGGAGATCTTCCCGGCCGCCGGGAAGCTCCAGCGCACCTCGCCGGTCGCGGCGTCGAGGGCGTAGAACCGGCCGCTGTACGAGCCGGCGAGCACGAGCCCGTTCCACACGGCAGGCGACGCGTAGACGTAGCCCCCCGTCGAGCGCGACCAGCGCAGCTTGCCGGTCAGTGCGCCGAATGAGTAGACCTTGCCGTCGGTCGAACCGATGTACACACGCCGGTAAGCGACCGCAGGCGTCGAGTAGAACGTGCTGGTGCCGTAGAGACGCGGTTGCGCCGATGCGCGCCAGAGTACCTTGCCGGTCGCGGGCGAAAGGCAATAGACGTGCCCGTCGTACGACCCGACGTAGAGCCGGCCGTATGCCGTCGCGACTGCGCCCTTCACCGCACCCTTCGTGGGCGTGCGCCAGATCGTGCGACCGGTTCGCGCATCGAGAGCCCACACGTCGCCGTTCCAGTCGCCGACGTAGAGGCGATCGCCGACGAGCAGCGGAGAGCTCTCCGAGGGACCGATCGTCTTCGACCAGCGGATCTTCCCGAGGCCGGCCGCGAATGCAATCACCCTGCCGTCGACCCCGTGGCCGCCGGCCGCCGCGTTGCACGGCGGCCGATTGAGAAACGCCTCGTAGATCGTTCCGCGCTGGCGGGTACCGATTGCAGGCGAGGCTGCCACGCAGCGATGGGACTCGTACATCCACGCGCGCTTCCCGGTCTTCGCGTTCACAGCAGTGAGCTCGCCTGCGTTCGTCGAGAAGTAGAGACGCCCGTACCCGATCGACGGCGGGAACTCGACGAGGCTGCCGGCGTGGTACGTCCACGTCGGCCGGAACGGCGGCTGCAGGGCGAGGTCGAGCGCGCGGGTGCGGGCGGCGTCGAAGCCGTACGTAGGCCAGGGAATCGGATCCGCAGGCTTCGGCGCAGGCGGAGGCGACGTCGGGAGCGTGAACTCCGTCGTCGAGGAGCCGCGGACGTCCTTTCCCTGTTGCATGCGATGAATCACGAAGGCGGCGAGCACGCCGCCCACGAGCACGGCGAGGACGACAAGGGCGATGACGAGGCGCCGCACGGCGCCGTCAGGGTAACGGCGTGGGAGCCTCTCGAGCGCACATCAGAATTTCCAGCCGCGAGCCCACGCCGCATCCGCGTGACCAAAGCGTTCCGCAAAGATCGAGCGACCGAGCGGAAAGGCGAGATAGAGGAAGACAAGCGCACACCAGCTCGCAACGAGGAGCGTCGAGCCCGTCAGCGGTGGCCGATGGAGAAACGGCTGCCACAGCGAGCTGTACTCCGGCACGTACCAGCAAAACGACTCGAAGGAATAGTTTCCGCGCGCGCAGACGCCGAGCGCCGAGATATCGGCCGTCAGACCGATGACGCCGACCCAGGCGGAAAGGCCGAGGACGCCGAGGGTGGCGGCGTCCGCGAGCCTCGATGCCCCCACGCTCCGGATGCGAAAGGCGAGTAGCACGGACGCGGGGACAGCGGCGAACACGAAGAACCGCGGGCCCCACGAGATCCCTCCGTACCAGGCCCACCACTTTGCGTAGACGACAACGAGTCCCCCGACGAAGACCAGCATCAGCACGAGAGCGCGTCGATGGTGCGCCACCACGCGGCGCGTACGGGCGTCGAGCCACAGCACAAGGCCCGGCGCGAAGAAGAGCAACCCCCGGCCGAACGAGAAGAGGATCGACGCGACGCCGAGGAGGAACGGGTAGCTGAACCCCGGTCGACCCGAGTACGGGAGGAGCGTTGCGACACCGTGATCGTTGCCATAGCCCGTGTCGAAGGGACTGCCTCGCCGAATCCACGCTTCGACGACCACGAGTAGCGCAGCGATTCCGAGCGGCGCAACGTGACGCAGTTGCCTGGTGCGGAGCGCCTCGAGGCATGCAATTGGAGCGAGCGCGATGATGGCCGCGGGAGTGTTCACGGCGCCAACGACGATCGCTGCCCATCCGAGTCCCACACGCCGGCCGGTCGCGAGACACAAGATCCCGACGCCCACGCACACAGTGGTCAATACCTCGGCGTTGAAGTCTCGAAGCCGGTTGGCGAGGAGCGAGGCGAAAAGGAGCACGAGCCACGTCGTGCGAAGCAAGCGCGGGTCAGTTCTCCCCCTGAGCATGCGGCTTGCAACGATCCACGCGACGGCGACGACGAT
>JAOPYX010000077.1 GCA_025964535.1 Actinomycetes bacterium
GGTTCAGGACGCCGACGAAGGAAGACCGGAAGGACATCTTCGATCTCTACCTCGATCGGGTCGCGCACGATCCCGACCTGGACACGCCGGAGCGCCGCGACGAGATCGCGCGGATCACGAACGGCTACTCCCCGGCGATGATCGAGCAGATCTGCTCGATGGCGCTCACGAACGCGCATCACGAGGGCTTGCTCGCGTTCACGTGGAAGCACCTCGTCGACGGCATGACGGCGATCGAGTCGGGAACGGCGATCGGCGTCTCGTACGTCGAGCACGAGACGCGCGCGACCGCGATCCACGAGGCCGGCCATGCGGCCGCCGCGCACGTCTACCGTCCCGACCTCGAGTCGAGCCGCCTGTCCATCCGAATGCGCGGCCGATCGCTCGGCCACCATCAGTCGTTCCAGCGTGAGGAGCGGTTCAGCGAGTGGCAGAGCGAGGCCATGGGCGATCTCATCCACGGCCTGGGCGCAATGGCCGCGGAACGCGTGTTCTACGGCGAGAACACGAACGGCGTCGGTGGCGACCTGCACAGCGCGACGTCGCGCGCGGCGTGGATGGTCGGCACGTCGGGAATGGGCCCCGACCACATCGAGCTCAACGGCGTGAAGTTCGACGACGAGACCGAAGAGCAGACGCGCGAGCGCATCATGGAGCGTCTCGAGAAGATCGGGCTCACGCTGATGAACCGCACACAGAGCGGCGGGTTCGTGTCGGATCCGGTCGCCTCGGTGCTGAACGACCGGTTCAAGCGGGCGTACGCCGCACAGATCCTCGGCCAGGCGTACGTGACGGCGGAGAACTTCATCGCTGCCAACCGCGAGGCCGTGGAGCGCATCGCGGAGGCCGTGATCGAGAAGGGCGAGTTGTACGGCGACGATCTCGTCGGCCTGCTCGACAGACAGAAATTGACGAAGCCGGTCATCGACTGGACGAAAGAGGAGACGTGGCCGCAGATTTGACCGGCGACGAAGCCGGCACCGCTCCCGTGGCGGCGCCGTCCGAGCCGCGGACGCTCGAGCCCGTGCCGCAGCGTCCGCACAAGCTGCGCTTCGGCATCATCTACGCGGGGCTCGCGGCCATACTCGTCGCGGCGATCGTCGGCGTCGCGGTGTTTGCCAGCCGATCGATCAGCCCCGGCCCGAAGTGGTCGGCGTGGAAGCCGGGCGGGGGCGGGCTCGGAGCTGCGACGCAGATTGCCGACCACGTCTCGAAGGGATACCGCCTTCCCACCGGCCAGCAACTCGTCGACGTGATCGCGAAGGCGCCGTCGGTGTCGCCCGCCAGCACGGTGACGATCCCGATCCACTACCTCGCAGTGCGCGCCACCAAGGGGAGCGGCGACCAGATCTCCCCCCTCTCGTCGACCGACAGCGTCATGTACTCGCTCTGCGGTCTCGGCACCTCGTGCTCGATCGCCACGGGCAAGGCCTCCGTCGAGCGGGGACGGCTCGTTCGCCGCGAGATCTACGAGCTCGCGCTCTACACGTTCAAGTACGTCCACGGCGTCAAGAACGTGATCGCGTTCATGCCGCCGCAGCCGGGTGCGGCGCCGAAGTACGTGGTGTACCTGCGCAAGGACGACCTCAAGGCGCAGCTCGGCAAGCCGCTCGTCACGACGCTTGCCGCGAAGACGCCGTTGCCGAAGACGATCCCCGCGAGTGAGGTGCAGTCGATCGACTCGGTCACCGAGCCGCGGGTCTTCAGCTTCAGCCTCTCGCAGGCGCAGCAAGGCGACGCGATCCTCGTGCTCACGCCGCTTCCCGCCTGAAAAGGCGTCATAGCCCGTAACTCCACGGGACGTTCGCCCGTTCTCTAGGTGTCTACATCCCACCCCGCGTGGGCGGAGAAGGAGGCGAATACAACCATGCTGCTTGTTGCACTGCTCATTCTCGCGCTGGCCCTGTTTGCCGGCGGATTCGTCATCCATTGGCTGTTCGTTGCTGCGGTGATCGTGGCACTCCTCTGGGTGATCAGCATGTTCACCGGCGGCCTCAGCCGTCGCGGCGGCGCGCTCTAGCCGTCCACCAGCTCGGGGTCGGGGCGGCTCCTCCGAGAGCCGCTCCGCCCCGTATCGCTCTCGCTAGGACCAAGGCCATGGCAGGTTGGGCCGCCCGGCCCATTGTCCAGTTGGCGGATCCGCCGATACCTTGGTCAGCGTGTCGCAGACGCAGACCCTCCTCTGGATCCTCGCTCTCTTCGTTCTCGAGGTGAACCACCTCAAGTGGATCTGGTGGGAGCACTGGGACTGCCGCGGCTGCTCGTCGAAGCACATGAACTGCGCGTGCGGATCGACGGCCCGCTGGATCATGTTCCTCTAGCGAGCCGCTAGCCCGGTCCAACACCGCGGGTATCCTGGCCTCTCCCGCCCGGCGGGAACCAGCCCCCATCGACTAGCGGTCCAGGTCGCGGCCCTTTCAAGGCCGTCGCACGGGTTCGAATCCCGTTGGGGGCACTTTCGCTTCGCTGCGCTCGCAACGCGTCGCTGCGCTCGCTTCACGGGGGAAACCAGTTTCCCCCGTGGGCCCCCTTCTGGTGATGTGCTCGCGGCGGGGCGGAGTCACTGCTGCGCCGAACGAGTTCGGCTCCGCGACGGGTCTGCTGCAGCGAGCCGACCGAGCACGAGGCCGAAGAGGGTGTGGCGCCACGTCGCTTGCATGAACGCTCGGCGATTCCTCAGGAGCGGCGGGATGCCGGGCTCGCCGCGGGCCGGGTGGTAGCGGTCGATGAAGTAGCTGAGCGGGTAGAGGCTCACGTGCTCGCCGAGGGACATTCCGAGCGCAAGGCGTCGTGGATCGAGCCGGAGCCGACGCCGGAGCTCATGAAACGCCAGCCCGAAGAGGACGCCGTTCACGGCGTGGATCGCCACGCCGGCAACGCGCCAACCCGGTCCGCGTGTGACTGCTTTGCCGAGCAGCGCGACATCGGAGTAGTCGCAGCGTAGAAGCCTCTGGTCGAGGGGCTCCTGCAGCGCCCAGACGATCGCAGCCACGCCCCCGGCTGCAGCGGATCGCGACCGCTCGCTCATCTGGCCACGCTGCCCGCCCCGAGGACGTGGCTCAATCGCCTGCGAGCTCGTTCTCGGCAAGCCATGCTTTCGCGACCCGCTTCTGCGCTCGCGTGAGCCACGCGTCGACCACCAGGTCGCGCAGCTCGTCTCGCTCCAGGCGGCCGAGATTCCGGATGCGGACGAGCACCGCCGCGTAGCCGTCCCAGTGCGGCGTCGTGAAGAACACGCCTCGGGCGTCGGCCAGCAGCAGCTCCTTCACATCGAGATCGTCGACGCGGAACACCACGACGTCGTCCAACCGCTCGCGCGTCTCCGGGTCGAGCGCGTCGGGCCTACGGCTCCGATGAAAACAGAAGGACTTCCCGTGGACGGAATACGACGGTCGGCCGTCGTCGGACACGTCCTTGGTCACCTGCGGCATCGCCAGCGCGAGCTCGTCGAGGTCGGCCATCGTCGCCACAGCCGTCACTCTGCCACCTCGTTCACGGAAGCGCCTCGCGCGATCAACTGCGGCGACGCGTGCGGTACCGGAAGACGACGCTCGTCGAGATCCCGAGTAGCCATCCGAGCACAGCCGCGGCGAGGATGATCCAGACGAGCGAGGCATGCGTCGAGCCGACGACCCAGTCCACCTTCACCGATCGCGTATTTGCGGCGATCACCAGGATGAGCACGATGAGCGCCGTAAGGAGCAGGATCGCCCACGTGTAGAGCCGTGCTCGGCGGCCGCGGCGGGCCAGCCGCTCTCCACGCGACTCGCCGACGGGAACGACTGGACCCTCGGACACCGCTCATCGCCTCGATTCGAGCACGTGATTGCCCCATCGCCCCGGACGAAACGCGCTTGATCCTTCCCAAGGCGGGGCGGAGGCGTTGTCGCCTCCGCCCCGCGCATGGCACCGTTCGGTCACTCCGTGGGCGCGGCCTCGCGCGCCTTCTCCTGCAGGCTCTCGGACAACCCCTGACCCTGCTCGCGGCCCTGTTCCTTCGCAGTGCCGGCTGCGCTCTCAGCGGCCGCCTGCGCTACCTCCTTGCCGCGCTCCAGCGCTTCCTGCCCGGCATCCGCCGCCGTCGACTTGATCTGATCGGCCATCGGGCCGAGCTTCTCGTCCTCGAGGTGCGTCGAAGGCGCGAAGAGCCCGGCAATGAGCCCCGCCGCGGCCCCACCCAGAGCGAGTCCGAGCGGGTTGCGCTCCGCCGTGTCTTTCATCCGCAGGCTCCGCTGCTTGACCGCCTGGCCGTCAGGCGTCACGCCGGAGACGGTCGAGACGACCCTGTCTCTCTTGTCGGCGACCCACCCTTTCGTGCGCGCCGGGACGTTCGCCTTGTAACCGATTGCCTCGACCGTGTCGCTCATCTCGGCCCGCGTCTGCTCTAGCTCCTGCCGGATTTCGTCGGATCTTTCAGCCACTCCACGTCCTCCTTCACCGTGTCGACCGTCTTTTCGGGAACCGGCTTGCCCGCCTCACGCACCTTCTCGCGCCCGCGAAGGGCGAGCAATCCGGCGATCGCGGCCCAGAGGGCCGTCACGCAAAGAGCAGCGGCCCAATCCGGGATCGCCAAAGCGATGGCCAGGATCAGACACGCCGTCAGCGAGCCGAGCATGAGCAGGGCAGCAGCCCCCGCACCGCCGAGCATTCCAGCGCCGAGCCCGGCCTTCTTTCCCTTCTCGGTCACCTCGGCCTTCGCCAACTCGACCTCTTGCCGCACCAGAACAGAGACCTGGCCGGAGAGCTCCCTCACCAGGTCTGCCATCCTCTCCTCGCGCAACTCTCCACGAGCTCCGTTCGCCATCAGTACCTCCCCGCATCCATGCCCGGAGCAGGCGTGTCGTACGGGGGAAGCTGCTCCTCGTAGCCGGCACGGGTGAGAGGCGCGTCGCTGTCCATGCGCACCTGCCGCGACGATCGATAGCGACCCTCGGCGGAAGCCCTGAGGAAACGCGCGACCACGAACCCAACGGCGGCTCCCCCGCCTGCAGCGAGCCATGGCTTCCGCCGGCCGAACCCTTCGGCGTCGGCGAGGAAGCGATCCGCGTCCGAGCCGGTCAGATAGCCGCCGAGCCGCTCGGCTCGGTCGGCCACCGTGTGCGCCGCCCTCGCGCCCGTCCGGTTGCCCTCCCCGTGCAGCTGTTCTCCCGTCCTGCGGAGCGCCTGCACGACGGAGGTCACCTGCTCTCCGAGTTGGGTCGAACGCCGATCCAGCTCGCCACGCGCCCGCTCCGCCGCCTGCCCCCTCACGTCCTGGGCTTTCTCCTGCGCCTTCGCCATCGCCTGCGAAGCGACCTCCTGAGCCTTCGTCTGACCTTCCGTAACGCCGGCCGCACCGGACTGCGCCTGTTCAGTCGCCATGCCCCCTCCTTCCTTCACGTCGTTGTGCACACCGACCGCCTCACATGCGAGGACGGCCGCCTTCCAAATGCCTACGTGCGGCGCCGCAGAGCACCGATCGGCAGGTGACCCGTACCGGCCTTCGCGATGCCGCGGCTCACGATGTAGCCGGTCGCCACGACGGTGACGAGGAGCCAGCCGCGGGTGTCGTTGAGCGAATCCGAGACGGCCGTCGCGATCAGGATCGCCGCGATCACGATCAGCATCGCCCAGAACTCCGTCGTGAGCAGCGACCACTTCGTCTCGTCGGGCAGACCGGTCATACGCTCGCCGAATGCCTCGGCGCGATATCCCTCCGGCTCGCGACGAGCGCCCTCTCCAGCCTGTGCAGTTGCCATGCAGACCTCCTTTTTCGCCGCCGCCGAGGCGACGAGCTAGACATGTCGCCGATCAGTAGCCCCGTGATCGCCGATTAAACAGACCGGTCTGTCTTCGAAGAAAGACCTGTCTGACCGCTAGCCTGTGGCCATGATGGCCGGGCCCAAAACCCGCCTCCAGCCGACACGCGATGCGCGGCGTCGAATCCTCGACGCCGCCTACGAGCTCTTCTCGCAGCGCGGCGTCCGCGGCGTCGGTATCGACGAAGTAGTCGAGCACGCGGGCGTGGCCAAGGCCACCCTGTACCGCCACTTCCCCTCCAAGGACGCCCTCGTGCTCGCCTTCCTCGAGCAGCGCGAGCAACGCTGGACCCGCGAATGGGTCGAGGCCGAAGCCCGGCGACGAGGGACCACTCCCGAGGAGTGCCTGCTCGCAATCTTCGATCTCTTCGACGAGTGGTTCCAGCGCGACGATTTCGAGGGGTGCTCGTTCATCAACACCCTGCTCGAGGTCGGCGACCGAGATCACCCCCTCTGCCGGGCAAGCGTCGGGCACCTCCAAAACGTGCGGTCAGTCGTCCGTACGTTCGCCGACGAAGCCGGCGTCCTCGAGCCCGGGAGCTTCGCCCACTCCTGGCACATCCTCATGAAAGGCGCAATCGTCGCGGCCGCAGAAGGCGATCGCGAGGCGGCCAAACGCGCGAAGGCGATGGGCCGACTTCTCATCGACCAGAGTCGGTAAGCGCGGCGCCAAATGCCGCGATGTGGCCGAGCTCAGACGTCGAGGCGGGCATCCTCCAGGTCGAGGTCGCGCTGAACGACGTTCATGACGTCGTCGTTGATCCTCCCGATGCGCCGGAGCTCGACCACCGCCTGCCGCTCGGCGTCGAGGAGCTCGCGCCGCAGTCGCTGGTAGTTCTGCGAGCGCTGCTCGATCGCGCCGTCGTCTTCCGCGTCGAAGCGGGCCGAGAAGCGGTTCTGGCGGAAGCGATACAGGCCGCGCATGCGCTCGGCGGTGTCCTCTCGCACCCACTCCTCGCCCGCGAGCTCGTCGAGGCGCGCGAGTGCCGCATCGGCCGCATAGATCCGCGCCTTCGTCTCCTCCTTCGCAGCCGTCCCGTCGTCCTCCAGATGGAGCAGACGGATCAGAAGCGGAAGGCTCAGTCCTTGCACGACGAGCGTGGCGAGGATGACACAGAACGCGAGGTAGATCAGCAACTCGCGCTGCGGGAACGGTTCGCCGGAGCTCGTCGTGAGAGGCAGCGCCAGGGCCGCCGCGAGCGTGACGGCGCCGCGCAGACCGGTCCAGCCGATGAGGGTGGGGTACTGCCACGGCGGATAGGGATCGCGTTCGCGAATCGTGCGCGAGAGCAGGCGCGGCAGGTAGGTCGCGGGATAGATCCAGAGGAGGCGCGTCCCGATGACCGTCCCGCTCACGACTGCCGCGTCGGCGATCAGTGAGCCGGTCGACCGGCCGGAGAGCTCATTGAGAATCGTCCGCAGCTGGAGGCCGACCATTCCGAACAGAAGCGCGTTGAGCAGAAACGTGAGGATGCTCCACACGGCGTCGCCCTGAAGACGCGTCTCTGCAGTGGTCAGCTCCGGCGTGTACCAGCCGACGTAGACGCTCACCGTCACTGCGGCGAGGACAGCCGAGACGCCGGCCGCCTGGGCCGGCAGGTAGGCGAAGTAGCCGGAGAGGAGCGCAATCACGATCTCGGTCGGCGAGTGATTCAGCCGCCGGCGGATCTGGCGGAGCACGAACCCGACCGCCAGGCCGATCGCGACTCCTCCCGCGACGTCGAGAACGAAGCGCCAGCTCGCGTGCCAGAGCGAGAAGCCACCCGTCACGACGGCCGCGACGGCGAAGCGATATGCGACGAGGGCCGTCGCGTCGTTGACGAGGCTCTCGCCCTCGATCAGCGCCGCAAGCCGACGCGGAACGCCAAGGCGTGCGGCAATCGCGTTCGCCGCGACCGCGTCCGTGGGCGCGACGAGCGCGCCGAGCACGAAGCAGACGGGCCACGAGAGCCCCGAGATTGCGGTGTGGCAGACGGCCGCGACCACGAGCGTCGTCGCGAACACGAGGCCGAGCGCCAGCAGCGAGAGAGGGCGCGCGTATCGCCGCAGATCGCGAAGCGACGTGAAGAACGCCGCCGAGTAGAGCAGCGGCGGCAGGATTGCGACGAGTACGACGTCAGGCCGCAGCGCTACGTGCGGGATGCCGGGCACGAAGCCGAGCGCGAGACCGCCGAGAACGAGCAGGATCGGATACGGAACCCGTAGGAGCGGCGCGAGCATGAGCAGCCCGGCGCCCGCGCCCAGCGCCGCGAGCAGAAGGAGCGAGTCGCGCGCCGAAAAGCCCACGGCCTCGAATGCTAAGCGGCCGCGAGCGGCGCTGCGAGGACCGCGCCTGCGAGTCACCGCTTATCAGTTGCCTCACGAAACCTAGTTTGCTATCGTCCTCCTAGTTAGTTGCTTGAAGCAACGTTACGGGAGGAGCACCATGTCAGATCGGACTGGGTCGGCCACCGGTGCCGCGCAGGGGATCGGCCCCGCTACAGCCGATCTCGACGGCCAGCGGCGAGCCCGTCTCGAGCTGCCGTGGCTTCGCGTCGTCCCATCCACCGAGACGACCGGCAAGGTGCGGCGGACGCTGCCGCCCCGCATTGCCTACGCGCTGGCCGCCGCCGTGATCGGCCTCGGCCTCTTCGCGTCGGTGACTCCTTCGCCGCTGTACCGCACCTACAGCGTTCTCTGGGGCTTCTCCCCTCTCACGCTGACTTTGATCTATGCGACCTACGCGTTCGGCGTCCTCGCGACGCTGCTTCTCGCGGGACGTCTTTCCGACGACGTCGGCCGGCGACCGGTGTTGCTCCTCTCACTCGCCATGCTGATGGGCTCGACGGTGCTGTTCATGTTCGCCGGCTCGGCTGCTTGGCTCTTTGTCGCCCGCGGGCTCCAGGGCCTCGCAACCGGAGCCGCGTTGAGCGCGGCAAGTGCAGCGCTCCTCGATCTGCATCCGCGTCGCGATCCGGCCGGTGTGGGGCTCACCAACGGCGTCGCAGCAGCGGCCGGGATGGGCCTCGGCGCGCTCGTCTCGTCGTCCCTCGTCCAGCTCGGCTCGGCACCGCGCGTGCTGCCGTACGTCGTCCTCTTGGGCCTGCTCGTGGTCGCCTTCGCCGGCGCCTACTGGATGCCCGAGCCCGTTCTCGAGCGCTCGCGCTTCCGCCTGACGATCGAACGCCCGACGATCCCGGACGTCGTCCGCCGCCCCTTCCTCCTGGCCGGCCTGGCAGTGCTCTCGTCCTGGTCGATCGGCGGCCTCTTCTTCTCGCTCGGACCGCAGCTCGCGGCACACCTCTTCAACTCGACGAACGTGATCACGTCGAGCGCCGGCATCGTGGCCCTTGCCGGATCGGGGGCGCTGGCGCAGTTGCTCCTCGGCCGGACCGCCCCCTGGATCGGTGCCAGCGCCGGTTCGGTCGCCCTCGCCGGAGGGGTGCTCCTGATCGTCGCCGCCGCGGCCACCGATTCGAGCGGGGCCTACCTGGCCGGATCGGTTCTCGGCGGCATCGGCTTCGGCGTTGCATTCCTCGGTGGGCTGCGCGCGCTCGTCGCCGTGATCCCGAACGAGCATCGCGCGGCGGTCATGTCGGCCTTCTACATCGTCGCCTACGCCTCGCTGTCGGTACCCGCGGTGCTGGCCGGCATCGTGGTCACCCACCTCGGGCTCGCGTCGACGTTCGAGACGTTCGGCAGCGTCGTCGCCGGCATCGCGCTCATCGTGGCCTTCGAAGCCTGGCGCACGCGCCCGACTCGAATCCGGCCGCTGGCTCCGGTGAGCTAGGCCCGGCGGGCGGCTGGAGAGCAGTCGCCGCAGGCGCCGCGGAGGACGACATCGTGGCCGGCAACGGAGTAGCCGGTTCGTCCTTCGACCTTGTGCAGTGCCCGCTCGAGCTCGTCGTCGGCGAACGCCTCGACCTTGCCGCAGTCGTCGCAGACGAGGTGATGATGGTGCTCGCCGTCCGCGTGGATCGGCTCGAATCGCGAGGTGCCGGCGCCGACGTCGATTCGCTGCACGAAGCCGTCCTTCGTCAGCTGCTCCAACGCCCGGTAGACGCTCGCGGTCCCGACGCGGCGGCCCTCCGCCCGCAGCTGATCGAAGATCTCCTGCGCGGTCAGACAGCAGTGCTGGGCGCCGAGCAGCTCGATCACCGCGCGGCGGGCGCCGCCGTTGCGATGTCCCTTCAGGCGCAGCGCCGAGATCGTCGTCTCGGTCCAGGATCTGTCGGTCGTCGGCTCGGCCACCGCCGCTAATGATAGCGCCTCTCGGTATAAAAAGAGAGCGGGAATGAGTATCGTTAGCGTATAGTCGTCCGGCAACGTCTGTTCCCGGCAAACGGAGGCTCGATTCACGTGCACAAGGTTCTCGCTGGTTCCCTGCTCGCTGCGCTCGCGCTGGCCGGCGCCGGCATCGGGCTTTCACCGGTCGACGCTGCAACCACAGGCACGGGCCTGCAGGTGGTGGCGGCCGAGAACTTCTGGGGCAGCATCGCGTCGCAACTCGGCGGCGACCGCGTGCACGTCACGAGCGTCATCACGAGCCCGGCCACCGACCCGCACGCCTACGAGCCGACCGCGGTGGACGCACGGACGATGGCGGGGGCGCAGATGGCGATCGTCAACGGCATCGGCTACGACCCCTGGGCGAACAAGCTGATCGCCGCGAACCCGGTGCCCGGGCGCGTCGTCCTCAGCGTCGGTGACCTCGTCGGGATCAAGCCGGGCGGGAACCCGCATCGCTGGTACTCCCCGACGGACGTGCAGAAGGTGATCGCTCAGATCGTTCGCGACTACACGAGGCTCGACCCGAAAGACACCCGCTACTTCAAGCAACAAGCGGCGCACTTCCAGAGCGGCCCGCTGGCGCAGTACAAGCGCCTGATCGCGACGATCAAGCGCAAGTACCACGGCGTCCCCGTCGGCGCCTCGGAGAGCATCTTCGCGCCGCTTGCCCAGGCACTCGGACTGAAGCTGCTCACGCCGGCCTCCTTCCTGAAGGCGATCAGCGAGGGAACCGAGCCGACCGCGGCCGACAAGACGACCGTCGACGGCCAGATCGCACGCAAGCAGATCAAGGTCTGGGTCTTCAACAGCCAGAACAGCACACCCGACGTCGCGCGGATCACCGACGCCGCCCGCAAGAAGGGCATCCGGGTGACGACGATCACCGAGACGCTGACGCCCCCCAGTGCGAGCTTCCAGGCCTGGCAGTCGCGCCAGCTCGAGGCGCTCGCACGCGCGCTCGCAGGGGCGACGGGCCGGTGAGCCAGGCCGGTACCGCAGCGGACATCGAGGCGCGGAACGCGAAGGAGACGGCGGTCGCATTCGAGCGTGCCGCGGTGCGCATGGGTGGACGGACGATCTGGAGCGATCTCTCGCTCTCGGTCGCACGCGGTGAGTTCGTGGCGATCCTCGGCCCGAATGGCGCCGGCAAGTCGACGCTGATCAAGGCCGTGCTCGGCCTGCTCCCGCTGGCCGATGGACGCGCCTCCGTGCTCGGCCGCCCGCCGGGCGAGGCCAACGACCGGATCGGCTATCTGCCGCAGCGCCGGAACTTCGACGCAGGCACTCGCATCCGGGGCGTCGACATCGTCAAGCTCGGGCTCGACGGCGCTCGCTGGGGCATCCCGATCCCGGGCCTGCCGAGCCGGGCGCGCGACGCCGCGCGGGTCGCCGAAGTGATCGAGCTCGTCGACGCGACCGTCTATGCACGGAAGCCGATCGGCGAGCTCTCGGGCGGGGAGCAGCAACGGTTGCTGATCGCGCAGGCGCTCGTCCGGCGACCCGAGCTGCTCGTGCTCGACGAACCGCTCGACAGCCTCGACCTCCCCAACCAGGCAGCAGTCGCCGCGCTCGTCCGCCGCATCTGCCGGGAAGAGAACGTGGCGGTTCTGCTCGTCGCCCACGACATCAATCCGATCCTCAGCTACCTCGACCGCGTGGTCTACATCGCCGGCGGCACCGCTGTCGAAGGATCGCCCGAGCAGGTGATCTCGAGCGAGACCCTGAGCCGTCTTTACGGTGCACCGATCGAGGTACTGCGAGCCTCCGACGGAAGGCTCGTCGTCGTCGGGCAGCCCGAGGCGCCATTCGTGCACGGCGGCCGCCATTCCCATGATTGAGGCAGCCCTCTTCCAGGGACTGTCCTGGAACCCGATCACCGACCTCCAGCAGCTCTTCGCCTTCCAGTTCATGGTGAACGCGCTCGAGGCCGGGACGATCGTCGCCGTGATGGCCGGCGTCACGGGCTGGTTCATGGTTCTCCGGAAGCAGACCTTCGCCGGGCACACGCTCTCGGTGATCGCATTCCCCGGCGCCGCCGCCGCCGGCCTCGCCGGTCTCCCGGTCGCACTCGGCTACTTCAGCTTCTGCGGGCTGGGCGCGCTCGCACTCGCCGGGATCGCCGGCTCACGCAGAAGCCTCAGCGCCGAGTCGGCGGCGATCGGATCGCTGCAAGCGCTCGCGCTCGGGCTCGGATTCCTGTTCGTCAGCCTCTACCACGGCGTGCTCAACGGCCTCGACTCCCTCCTCTTCGGCACCTTCCTCGGCATCACCAGCCGGCAGGTCGGCGTACTGCTGGCCGTCGCGGTAACCGCCGTCACCCTCGTCGTCGTCGCCGCCCGGCCGCTCTTCTTCGCATCGGTCGACGCCGACGTCGCACGCGCGCGCGGCGTTCCGGTCGCCTTGCTCGGTTTCGGCTTCCTGCTCGTGCTCGGGCTCTCGGTTGCCGCAACGAGCCAGATCACGGGAGCGCTGCTCGTCTTTGCGCTGCTCGTCACTCCAGCGGCGACGGCACACCAGCTCACCTCGCGCGCCGTGCTCGGGATCGCACTCTCGGTGGCCATCGCGCTGGGCGTCACCTGGCTGGGGCTCGCGCTCGCCTACTTCTCGGTCTATCCGGTCGGCTTCTACGTCACGTCGCTCTCGTTCGCGGTCTACGTCGGCGTGCGTGTCGGCCGCTTCATTGCTCGACGCCGACAGGACGTCGCGTTGGCGCCGGAGCCTGCCTGATGTTCGCGCACGAGTTCATGCGCAACGCGCTCCTCGCCGGCAGCTTCGTCGGCCTGGCGTGCGGGCTCGTCGGCTACTTCGTCGTCCTGCGCGCCCAGGTCTTCGCCGGCGACGCGCTCAGCCACGTCGCCTTTACGGGCGCCCTCGCCGCCGCGGTCTTCGGGCTCGACATTCGCACCGGCCTCTTCGCAGCGACGATTCTCGGCGGCATCGCCCTCGGCGTCCTGGGCGACCGCGCGCGGGCCGACGACGTCGTCATCGGCTCGCTCTTCGCGTGGACGCTCGGGCTCGGCGTGCTCTTCTTGTCGATCTTCACGACGAGGAGCAGCGCAGGCAACGGCACCGCCGGCGTTCGCGTTCTCTTCGGGTCGATCTTCGGGCTCAGCAGCGTCGACGTCAGAGTCTCGGTCGCGCTCGCCGTCGCGGCGAGCATCCTGCTCCTCGCGATCGCACGTCCGTTGCTCTTCGCCTCGCTCGATGCGGCGGTCGCCGCCGCCCAGGGCGTGCCGGTGCGCGCACTCGGGATCGGGTTTCTCGCGATCGTCGGCCTCGTCGCGGCGCAGGCCAGCCAGGCCGTCGGCGCGCTGCTACTCCTGGGCCTCCTCGCGGCGCCCGCGGGCGCCGCGCAGAGAATCACCGGCAACCCGCTCCGTGGCCTGCTCCTCTCCGCCGGCTTCTCCGTCGGATCCGTCTGGATCGGGCTCACGCTCAGCTACGCGTTTCCGACGCTCCCGCCCAGCTCGATGATCATCGCGTCAGCCGTCGGCATCTACGTGCTCGCCGTCGCGGCCACGGCCGCCCGTGACCCGCGAGCAACATGGCACCGGCTCACGAGCCGAGGCCACTCGCCGGCTGCAGCTGGACACGTTCACGACCATTCCTAGACGCTGCGGCGTCGTCGTCGCCGTAGATGGCGAGACCGCTCTCGGGCTCGAAGAAGTGCAGCCGCCTGGTATCGACGGCGAGGCGCAGCGACTCTCCCTCGCGAACCTTCGTCTCGGGGTGGACACGCGCGACGAAGATCGAGCTCGCGTCTCCCAGAGGCTCGATGAGCTCGCCCGCGTCCGTCGCATCCTGAGCCGGCTCCGCGAGCGGGAAGTGGACGAGCACCTCCGAGCCGAGCGTCTCTCTCAGGGTGCACACGGTGACGATCGTGCGCTCGTTGCTCCCACCTGGGGCGAAGGCCACATCCTCCAGGTCCTCCGGCCGCACGCCGAGGATCACGCTCTTGCCCTCGTACGCGAGCAGCGCCGGGCGCTCGGCAAGCACCTCGTCGTCGATCTCGAGGCTGTGCTCACCGAAGCGGACGATCAGATTCCCGTTCACGCGGGTCAGCCGCGCGTTGACGATGTTCATCGCCGGTGAGCCGATGAAGCCGGCGACAAACCGGTTCGCCGGCCGCCGGTAGACCTGCTCCGGCGTGTCCACCTGCTGCAGCGCGCCGTCGCTCATCACGGCGATTCGATCGCCCATCGTCATCGCTTCGGTCTGGTCGTGCGTGACGTAGATCGTGGTCACACCGAGCGTGCGCTGGATCTTCTGGATCTCCGCGCGCACCTGTACTCGCAGCTTCGCGTCGAGGTTCGAGAGCGGCTCGTCCATCAGATACGCGCGTGGTTCACGGACGATTGCGCGGCCCATCGCCACCCGCTGCCGCTGGCCGCCGGAGAGCGCACCCGGCTTACGGTGCAGGTACGGCTCGAGCCCGAGCGTCGCCGCGGCTCGTTGCACTCTGCTCCGAACCTCGTCACGGCTCAGCTTGCGCAGCTTGAGGCCGAACCCGAGATTGGCGGCGACGGTCATGTGCGGATAGAGCGCGTAGTTCTGGAAGACCATCGCGATGTCACGCTCCTTCGACGAGACGTCGTTCACGACGTGCCCCCCGATCAGGAGCGCTCCCTCGCTGATCTCCTCGAGCCCGGCGACCATACGAAGCGCGGTCGTCTTCCCGCAGCCCGAAGGGCCGACCAGGACCATGAACTCCCCCTCGTTGATCGTCAGGTCGAGCGAGTCGACCGCGCGCGTGCCGTCGGGGTAGATCTTCGAGACTCCTTGGAACTCAATCGCAGCCACGACGGGCTCCTTTCTGTGAACGGACGCCGATCACGTCAGCCCTTGAGGGCGCCGCCGAGCCCCGTCCCGCGCAGGAACGAGCGCTGGAAGACGAGGAACCCGATGATCGGCACGAGGGAGGCGATGAGCAGCGCTGCGAGGAAGACGCCGAGCTCCGTCTGCGACTGGATGTTCGGCAAGCGCACGGAGAGCGGCTGCCTGTCTGGGTTGGTGAGCACGAGCAGCGGCCACAGGAAGTCCTTCCAGGAGGCGAGCACGGCGAACACGGAGACGACGCCGAGGATCGGACGAGACATCGGCAGCACGACCGCGACGAACAGGCGGAACGGCCCGGCCCCGTCGATGCGCGCCGCCTCGAAGATCTCGCGCGGCAGGTTGTCGAAGAACCGCTTCACCACCACGACGTTGAAGGCGCTTGCACCGGCGGGCAGCCAGATCGCCCAGTAGCTGTCGATGAACGAGTGATGGATGAACGGCGGGTGCACGATCTCGATGTAGAGCGGGACGAGCAGCACGACCGCGGGAACGAACAGCGTCGTGAGCAGGAGCGCGTTGATGACGGCGGCGTACTTCGGTCGCAGCACCGACAGTGCGAACCCTGCGGTCGTCGCGATGACGATCTGCGAGAGCCACGAGCCGATCGCCAGGGCAACCGTGTTCCAGAAGTAGCGGCCCACATGGACGTTCGTCCACGCCTCGCGCAGGTTGTTCCACGCCGCGCCGTGCGGGAACAGCGCCATCGGATGCGAGAGCGTGTCCAGGGTCGGCGTGATCGCGGACTTCGCGAGCCAGAGCAGCGGGCCGAGCCCGATGACGACGAGCCCGACGAGCAGGAGCACCTGTGCTCCGCCGAGGCCCCACCTGACTCCCGGGCGGCGCCAGTCCGCCGGCGAGATCAGTGCGTGGCCGGTGGACACGCTGCGACGGGAACGCCGGATCATCGAGTGCTCCACGAGCGCGTCGCCCGCAGGTAGGCCAGCGAGAAGATCGCGAGGAAGGCCGCCAGCATCAGGCTGAGCGCTGTCGCGCTGCCGTAGTCCCCGCCGAGCGAGTTGCCGAACGCGTAGTTGTAGATCATCAGTAGGACCGTCACGGTGGCGTTCGCCGGCCCGCCCGAGGTGAAGAGATACGGCTCCAGGAAGACTTGGGCGGTGCCGATGATCTGCAGGATCATCGTCAGCAGCAGAACGCCGCGCAGCTGCGGCAGCGTGATGTGCCAGACCTTGCGCCAGATCGACGCGCCGTCGACCGACGCGGCCTCGTAGAGCTCGCTGTTCACGCCGGTCAGCGCAGCGAGGTAGATGATGACGGTGCCGCCCGCGTTCGCCCACGTCGACTCCAGCACGAGGGACGGCAGCGCGGTGCCCTGCGACTGCAGCCACGGGTATGGACCGAGGTGGATCCAGCCGAGGATCGTGTTGAACACGCCCGTCGCGTCGCCGTTGTAGAACGTCTTCCAGAGCAGGACCGCGACCACCGGCGGGATCACCACCGGCAGGTATGCCAGGGCGCTGAAGACGCCGCGCAGTCGCCGCACCTCGCTCATCAGCACAGCGGCGACGAGCGGGATCGGATAGCCGAAGACGAGCGCGAGGCCCGCGAATACGGCCGTGTTCTTCACCGCGGTCGGCAACAGCGGGTCGTGGAGCACCGTACGGAAGTTGTCGAGTCCCACCCAGGTGGCAGGCTGCACGAGGTTCGTGTGCTGCAGCGCCATGATCGCCGTGCGCACGATCGGGTACCACGAGAACGCCCCGAACACGAACAGCATCGGCAGGAGGAAGATCAGCGCGGCGAGACCGCCGCCGCGCACCCACGTGACCGGGGTGCGCCGGGCGCGATACCGCACCGGTTTCGGATCGCGCTCGGCCACGAGCGCAGCCTCCCGGTCTTTCCGGCGGGCGTCAATTTGCTCGACCGCTGACATGCGCATTCGGTGGCGTCTTCCAGGCCGGGCGGCCGGGAACCGGTGACTCGGCTCCCGGCCGCCCGCGAGGGTCAGGACGCTACTTCCCCTGGCTGATCGCGGCCTGGGCGCTGCTGTTCGCGTCCTGCAGCAGCTGCGTGATGTTGGCGTTCTTGTCCGTGAGCACGGCCTGCACGACGGGGTCGAGAGCGTGGTAGACGCTCTGGGTCGACACCGCCGGCTCCGGAATCAGCTTCTGCTTGAAGATCCCGGTATTGAACGGCTTCATCTGGCTCTGGGGGACGTTGATGTACGGCTTGATCCAGCTGTTCGCGAGGTCGTACTGGGCCTTGTTGAAGACGGGCAGGGCCGGAACGCCGACCGGCTGCTTACCGGCGACGAGTGTCTGCGCGTTGCGGACAGCCTGCGCCTTGTCGACGAGCGGGCGCTCGTAGAAGAAGTCGATCCACTTGACGGCCGCTGCCCGCGAGGCCGCGTTCGCATCCGGGCGGACCGCCACGAGCGTGCCGCCGCCGAGAACGCCTGCGTTCTTCGCGTTCTTCGCGAGCGGGATCGGAGCGATGCCGTAGATGCTCGGGTCGATGTTGCTGGCCGAGACGAGGTTCGTGTAGACGTCCGAGCCGTTGATGTACATGCCGACGTTTCCGGCGGCGAACGCCTGGTTGATGTCGCTCCAGCCGTAGTCGAAGTTGGCGCCCATCGAGTTGTCTGTCCAGCGCATCTGCTTCAGCAGGTTGAGCCCTGCGAGGGTCTGCGGGTTGTCGAGCGTAGCCTTGGCCTTCGCCCCGGTGCCGCTCTCCATCCGGCCGCCCAGCGAGTACACGAGCGTCGTCAGGATCCAGCCGCCGGTGTTGTCGCCCTTCGCCATCTCGGCATACCCGGCCTTGCCGGTCTTGTCCGTGATCTGCTTGGCGTACGACCGCAGCTGCGCCCACGTCGTCGGCGGCTTGTTCGGGTCGAGACCGGCGGCGGCGAAGAGCTTGCGGTTGTAGTGCAGCGCCTGCGCGTACGCGCCCTTCGGAAGCGCGACGATCTTGCCCTTCGACGTCGTGCCCTCCGCGATGACGGCGGGGTTGTACTTCGCGAAGTACGGCAGCTTCTTGACGTTGGCCGTCAGGTCCGCGAGCTGGCCGTTGTCGCCAAGCGTCCGGGCGTCCGTGAAGGGCACCTCGAACACCGTCGGCAGCGTGCCGGCGGCGAGCTTGGCCGCGAACGTGCTCCCGAGCCACTGGTACTCCACGGGGGTGACCTTGATGCTCGGGTTGACCTTCTCGAACTCCTTCACCTGACTGTCGAACTGCGCCTTCGCCGCGGGCGTGCTCCCCGGGATGAGCGACGCGACGCTGATCGTGACCACCTTGGTCGAGCCGGTGGCGGCGCTCGACACTGCACTCACGCACGCAGCCAGGACGCCCGCCAGAATGACGGCGGAGGCGGTCTTGGCCATACGAGTGGACTTCATCGTCCCTCCCTTTCCTGTGCACCAGGTCACTCCCGGTGCGGGTCCGTGTTGACCTATCCCTTGCTGAGTCCCGGCCGGGTTGACCCGTCCCAGGATGGAGCCTCACCATTCGCCTGGCGGAGCCAGACCGTTGTGTCCTGCGGAAGTGCACCTCCTTCGAGGTCATTGCTGGCGATGAGCACGTCCGTGCCCGCCGGCAGTTCGATCGGTTCGTGTCCGAAGTTGACGATGCAGGCGAAGTCGTCGCCGCGCGCGAACGAGAGGACCGCGTCCGCGGAGGGAAGCCACCGGAGGCTGCCGTCGCCCAACGCCGGCGTGGCCCGGCGCAGGCGGAGGCCGGCGCGATAGAGGGAGAGCATCGACGTTGCCGTCTCGGACTGGGCCGCCACCGTGAGGGGCGCCCAGTTCTCGGGCGGGTCGAGCCACGGCCTGTCGGCTCCCGCTTCGCTGAATCCGTACGGCGGCCGATCGCCCGCCCAGGGGATGGGTACCCGGCAGCCGTCGCGCCCTGGGTCGACGCCGCCTGAGCGGAGCCACATCGGGTCCTGGCGACGATCGAACGGGATGTCTTCGACCTCCGGGAGGCCGAGCTCCTCACCCTGGTAGACGTACATCGAGCCGGGCAGCGCCATCGCGAGCAAGGCCGCTGCTCGAGCGCGGCGGTGACCGCGCTCCAGATCGGTGGGCGTGCCTGCTCGCTTCGACTCGAACGCAAACGAGGTGTCGGCTCGGCCGTAGCGCGTCACCGGCCTGGTGACATCGTGGTTCGAGAGCACCCAGGTCGTCGGCGCGTCCACGGGAGCATGCGCGGCGAGCGCGGACTCGATCGAGTTGCGCATCCGGTCCGGTTCCCACGGACAAGCGAGGAAGTCGAAGTTGAACGCGATGTGCAGCTCGTCCGGGCGGAGATAGCGCGCAAAGCGCTCGGCGTCGGGCAACCAGATCTCACCGACGAGGATGCGCGGCTCGGCGTAGCCGTCGGCGATCGCGCGCCACTGCCGGTAGATCTCGTGCACGTCGTCCCGGTCGGTGAACGGGTGCTCGCCGGGCCCGCTCTCCGCTGTCTCCTCGGCGAGCTGCGGGTCCTTGACGAGCAATCCGGCGGAGTCGATCCGTACGCCGGCGACGCCGCGCTCGAACCAGAAGCGCAGGATGTCCTCGTGCTCGGCCCACACGTCGGGGTGCGTCCAGTTGAGGTCCGGCTGCTCCGGCGCAAAGAGGTGGAGGTACCACTCGCCGGGCGCGCCGGCGGCGTCCTCGGTGCGCGTCCACGCGCATCCGCCGAAGATCGACTGCCAGCCGTTCGGCGGCAACTCACCCTCGGCCCCGGCACCGGGCCGAAACCAGAAGCGCTCCCGCTCGGGCGATCCGGGCGGTGAGTCGAGTGCCTCGCGAAACCACGGGTGCTGGTCGGAGACGTGGTTCGGGACGATGTCGATGATCGTGCGGATCCCAAGCGCGCGCGCCTCGGCGATCAACTGCTCCGCTTCTTCCAGCGTCCCGAAGGCGGGGTCGATCGACCGGTAATCCGAGATGTCGTAGCCGGTGTCGGCCATCGGCGACGGGTACCAGGGGCTGAACCAGAGGGCGTCGACGCCGAGATCGCGCAGATACGGCAGCCGTGCGCGGACTCCGGCCAGGTCGCCGATTCCGTCGCCATTCGCGTCGGCGAAGCTCCGCACGTACACCTGGTAGACGACGGCCTCGCGCCACCAGTTGGCGTCGTCGTGCGGTTCAGCCCGCGCCGGCGCGGGGTCGACCGGCTCGGGTGCGGCAGCCATCGTCGGAGGTGTTGACGTCACGCCGCGAAGATGTCATAGACGGCAATTGATTGCAAGTCTTCGACGTAAAGTGGAATATTTCCGACTATTTGGCGCAGTATCGGCATTTCTAGCCATGCCAAGGCGAGACTTGCGCGAGGCGGGCGAGGACTCAGCCGCGGACGAGCGGTGCGACAGGCGCGGCGGCTGTGGAGCCGCGGGCCACGATCTCCGGCTCGAAGAACAACTCCTCCGCGGAGACCTCTGCACCCTCGATCTGTCCCGTCAACATCTCGACCGCGGCGCGACCGATCGCCTCGATCGGCTGCCGGACCGTCGTCAGCGGCGGGTCCGTGCTGCTCATGAAGGCGGAGTCGTCGTACCCGATCACGGAGACGTCGGCCGGAACCGACAGCCCCGCCCGCCGCGCCGCACGAATCGCGCCGAGCGCCAGCGGGTCGCTGGCGCAGACGATCCCGGTGACACCCCGCGTGAGCAGCCGCGCGGCCGCGGCATGCCCGCCCTCGAGCGAGAACCTCGTGCGCTCGACGAGCTCGCCGGGAAGCGCGCTGCCCGTCGCACGCAGTGCGACCGCCTCGAACGCAGCCAGCTTGCGGCGTGACGGAACATGGTCGGGCGGCCCGAGAATGAGGCCGATCCGCTCATGCCCCAGGTACGCAAGATGGGCGTACGCCTGCTCCATCGCGACGGCGTCGTCGGTGGACACTCGCGGAAAGTCCAGGTGCTCGGCGGCGGCGTTGACGAGGACGACCGGCAGCCGCAGCTTGAGCAGGCGCGTGTAGTGCTCGTGCGGCGCGTCGGCCTCCGCGTACTGGCCGCCGGCGAAGACCATGCCGGACACCTGTCGCTCGAGCAGCATGTCGACGTACTCGGCCTCGGACATGCTGCCGGTGCGCGTGCAGAGGACGGCGTTGAACCCCCGCTGCGCGAGGGCCCCTGCGACGACCTCCGCCAAGGCCGGGAAGATCGGGTTCTGAAGCTCGGGCACGACGAGCCCGACCATGCGCGCCCGTCGCACCCGTAGATGCGTCGGCCGTTCGTAGCCGATGACGTCGAGTGCCGTCAGAACGGCAGCACGGGTGGCATCGGAGATGCCCGGCTTGCCGTTGAGGACACGACTCACGGTCGCCTCGCTGACACCGGCCTGCTTCGCTACGTCTGCAAGCTTTCCCGCCACGCCGCAACTGTATGACAAAGCCCTGCAAGTCTCCGCCCCGAGGTCGGTGTCGGGTGCGAGACGGCCGTTACTTCTTGGGAAGCTTCCCGTGCGTGATGTTCTGGACGACGTAGGTCGCGACGTCGCGGATCTGCTTCGGGTTCAACGTCCCCTTGAAGGCCGGCATGCCCCCGCCGCCGTTGAAGACCTGGCGCATCACCGTCTGGAAGCTCTTCGCAGTCGAGATCGAGGTGAGGTCGGGGCCGCCGTTGCCGCCGTGCCCGGTTGGGCCGTGGCAGCTGGCGCAGTTCTGGGCGTAGATCGACCTTCCGGCGGCCGCGCTGCCGGGGGCGGTCGGGCTGGGGGTATTGACTGCGCCGGCGTGGGAGACGCCCTTGCCTCCTCCGGGCGCCGCTGCCGGGCCGAGCTTCCCGTCCAGGCTGAACAGCCAGACGTTGTCGCCGTGAGGCGTGGCGCCGAGCGCGTTGCCGCCGGCGTAGAAGGCGACGTACTCCTTGCCGTTGCGGCGGAAGATCGTGGGGGCGTCGTTCGCACCCGCCCCGGTCTGGAAGCTCCACAGCTCATTGCCGTTGCGGGCGTCGTAGGCCAGGAGCCGGCCGTCGTTGCGCCCGATGAAGACGAGGTTGCCGGCGGTCGTCGTCGAGCCGGCGTAGCACGAGTCCGTCCAGCGCTTCTGCCATGCGATCTTCCCGGTCGTGGCGTCGATGGCAGTAAAGGTTCCGAGGTTCTTCCCGAAGCCGCCGCCGATGGTCAGCGCGCTCCCGACGGTGTACTGCACCGGGTTCGTCTGCTTCTTCGGCGGCTGCGTCTCGGCCGCATAGCCGGAGGGGCCGCTCTGCGCGCACACGTAGAACATGTGCGT
Organism: Actinomycetes bacterium; assembly: GCA_025964535.1. Lineage (GTDB taxonomy): Bacteria > Actinomycetota > Thermoleophilia > Gaiellales > Gaiellaceae > Palsa-739. The sequence continues at coordinate 22,077 of JAOPYX010000077.1, forward strand.
GCCCGGGTTGTAGCTCGATGGCTGCCAGTTCGTGCCGCCCTGCGGTCCCGGTGTGAGTGCGACGAGCGTCTTCCAGAACGGCGTGTACATCTCGGTGGCCTTGATGACCTTGACCGTCTTCGCTGCGGCCTGCTTACCCACAGTGGCCGCCTGCGCGAGCTTGACGATCTCGGCGTACTGCTGCTGCGAGATGGCGTGCGGGATGAAGGGCTCATAGCTCGGAGTCGGCTGCGTCGGCCACGTCTTCTGGTCCGCGTTCTGCGGGACGGGCTTCTCCGGCATCGGGAACAGCGGCTCGCCCGTCACCCGGTCGAGCAGGTAGAGCCATCCGGTCTTCGACGCCTCGCCGATCCCCTGCACGTTCTTGCCGCCGATGGTCGCGTCGAAGAGGACGGTCGGGCTCGTCGCGTCGTAGTCCCAGATGTCGTGGTGGACCATCTGGAAATGCCAGCGCAGCTTCCCCGTCGTCAGGTCGAGCGCCAGCATCGATGCGGAGTAGAGGTTCATGCCGGCGCGGTGGCTGCCGTCGTTGTCGGGGCCGGCGTTCCCGGTCGAGAAGTAGAGGAGCCCGAGCTTCGGGTCGACCGAGGGTGTCTGCCACACCGGCGCCGAGCCGTGCTGCCAGGCGTTGCCGGTGGCGGGCCACGTCTCGTGGCCGGGCTCGCCGGGACCGGGGATCGTGTAGAAGCGCCACCGCTCCTTTCCCGTCTGCGCGTCGTACGCCGTCACCCTGCCGCGAATGCCGTACTCGCCTCCGGAGATGCCGGTGATCACCATGCCGTCGACGTAGAGCGGCGCGCTCGTGATCGAGTAGCCCTGCTGCCACGGCATGACCAGCGTCGACCACACCTCCTTGCCGGTCTTCTGGTCGAGCGCGACGAGCTTCCCGTCCAACCGGCCGACGTAGACCTTGCCGTCGCCGAGCCCGACGCCGCGGTTGTCCCACCCGCAGCAGATCGTGCTGATCTTCTGATCGAGGTTGCCGGTGTACTTCCAGAGGATCTTCCCCGTGTCGGCGTCGATCGCGAAGACGTCGTCCTGGCCGGTCGGGATGTAGATGATCCCCTGATATTCGAGCGGCTGGCCCTCGGCCGAGTACTTCGCGGCGAGGCCCGACTTCAGATGCGTCATCCAGACGCCCTTCAAGCTCTTGACGTTCGACGTGTCGATCAGGTCGAGCGGCGAGTAGCGCTGGTTCGAGAGCGAGCCGCCGTTCGTGATCCAGTTGTCGGTCGGCAAGGTCGCGAGCTCGTCCGTCGAGAACGCGGGAGCGGGCACGATCGCTTGCGGGGAGCGCTGCGCCGTCGTCGTCGCGCCCGTCGCGACGGCAGCGAGCCCGAGCACGAGGACAGCCACCACGGCCCCCGTCGCGGTGTCCACGAGCCGTTTGCGGCCACGCAGCACCATCGCACTGGGACGTCACCGCCGGTGCCGAGCGCAAACGTCCCGCGTCTGCCGAACGCACCGACGAAATACGCGAGCGCAAGCGCGACTCGCGTCGATCTGCGCAAATCGACGCAAGAAGCGCGACGTAACGCCGGCACCTCCAGGAGGTTCCCCTCTCCTGTACGTGGCCCTTGGACGGGCCTGGCTGCGTCCGCTACCGGGGCGCGAATCCGACGCGTTTCACGTCGGGAGCGAATGAGGCGAGGGGCGCGCCCGCGTCGTAGTCGATGCTCACGTGAATGGTGTCGCCCGGCTGGACGTTGATCGGGTGCGCGAGCGGTACGACGAGGTAGTTCATCAGCCAGTCGACGCTACGACCCTCCTGGGGCAGGATCGCGAGCAGGTTCTTCGTGATGACCCGCAGTGCGTTGAGGTTGCCGCGTTCGGCGATCGTGAACGTCCCGTCCCAGCAGATCCGCTCGGTCAGCTCGTTCTCGTAGAGGAGCTCGTGGTAGACGCTCGGATCGGCAAGCCCGAGAGTTCGCGGCTGCTCCACGTTGCCGTCCTGAAAGAACGGCGTCGACGCGACGTAGCCGTGGAAGTCGTAGTCCTGCTCGACGGGCTGGACCGCCTGGACCGTGGCCTCCGGCACGAAGCGCGGGAGCGGCCCACCGTGACGCTCGAAATAGTTCTCGGCGAAGGCGGCCAGCACCTGGATCTGCTTCTCGCGTAGCAGGCCGACGTGGAGCATCTCGCAGACGACGACGTCGACTGGCTCCGGCGGCGTCCAGAGAGCTGCGTCCGCAAGGACGAGCTCGACATTGTCGGCACCGTTCTCTTCCAGGAGTTGCGTCGCGACCGTCGCGAGCTCCGGGTTGCGCTCGACGCACCACACGTGTGCCGCGCGTCGTCCTGCGAAGAAGGAGAGGATGCCCGTGCCGCCGCCGAGCTCGACCACTCGTCCGCCTTCGGGCACGACGAGGTCGATCGCCTCCTCGAACGCGCCCGTCCGGTGGACGTCGTTGAGCATGTTGAAGTGGTAGTGGAGCGGGATGAACTGCCCGAGCTCGAGCTCGTGCCGGCGCGCGGCTGTCGTCTCTTCGTACTGGGTCGTCATTGGCTCAGGCTGCCTTCCGGACGTCGACGGGACTGCTCGGTGATCGGCCGCGCCGAAAGACGATTGAGCGCCCTTCGAGCATCCCAGGGTCCGCCGGAGCAGCTACCATCGAGCTCGACGGACGCTGTTGTTGGCGTCCGGAGCTTGGCTTCGAGGCCTCAGGCGTTTCCCGCCGGGGGCCTTTTTTGTTGCCCGAACACAGAAAGGAGCATGGATGAGCGTTGCAACGACAGCACGAGTGATGACAGTGGAGGACGATCCGATCGTGCGCGCCGACCTGAGGCTCGTGCTCGAGGATGCCGGGTTCGGCGTGTGCGCAGGTGCACGCGACGGCATCGAGGCCGTCGAGCTCGCCCGGCTTCACACTCCGGATCTGATCGTGCTCGACCTCGGCCTCCCCCGGCTCGACGGAGTCGAAGCGACGCGACGGATCCTCAGCGAGCGCGACGTGCCGATCGTCGCACTGACCGGACGCTCCACGAGCCTCGCCATGGAGGCGATGGAAGCCGGGGCAGTGACCTTCCTGCGCAAGCCGTTCGTCGAGCGCGAGCTCGTCGACACGGTGACGACGGCGCTTGCGTCGCATCTCCAGAAAGCGCGCGACGAATCGCGGGCGACGCTTGCGACGATCATGGAGCTCGTCGGGTATCCCGTCGAGTGGGCAGACGACCTCGAGCGCCGCGCGTTCGACGCAGGCCGCGTCTGGAAGCAGACGCGCTAGGGCGGCTCGCGAGCCGATCGGCGGGCGTCAATCGTCCTGCGCGTCGAGCAGTCCCGCGCTCTCGAGCAAGCGCTTCGGGGCGACGGCGCAGAACGCGTCCTCGACGATGCCCGCGAGCTCGTCCCAATCGAGCCCGCGGTCGAGACGGACGCCGAGCCAGCCTCGGTGCCCGACGTACGGGGGCACGAAGAAGCGCTCCCCGTCGGCGTCGACGAGCAGCTGTTGGTCGCCAGCCGGCGCTGCGCACCAGATGGCGAAGCGGCCGTCTCCGTGATGGTCGTCGAGCAGCATCACGAAGCACTTCTTGTCGCGGACGAAGAACGACGGCGCGCCGTGGCTCAACCGCTCGGTCGTCTCCGGCAACGCGAGGCACACCGTGCGCAGGCGCTCCAGCACGGCCTGCCGCTCGGCGACGGTCGGGTAGCTCACCCGCGGATGTTCGCATGCCGCGGCGCCCTTCTCTGCAGGTCCCGTCTCTTCCTTGACGGTTTCGAGGTGGCCGGCCGATGCGTACGCGCCCGCCGTGCGGAAAGGCTCGCTCCATGTGGAAGCGGCGCGCACGGTCCGGAGCGCTGCTCGCAGTCGCCGGCGTGTCGCTCTACCTGCTGCTGCCGAGCCTCCTGGCCGTCTTCGGATCGTGGCGGTCGTTGTCCCATCTCGACTGGTACTTCGCGGTGCTCGTTCTCGCGTCCGAGAGCGCGAGCTTCGTCTGCCTCTGGCTTCTCGACCGGATCGCGCTGCGCTCGCCGGCCTTGTTTCCGGTTGCCACCGCGCAGCTGAGCGCGAACGCCGTCGGCCGGATCCTGCCCGGGGGAGGCGCGACCTCCACGGCCTTCGCCGCATCGATGCTGCGCAGGGCCGGGGTCGATGCGGGGCAGGCCGCGGCGGCCTTCGGCGCGTCGACGGGACTTCAGATCGCAACACAGCTGGCACTGCCGGTGCTCGCGCTACCGGCGATCGTCGGCGGCGCACCGATCAGCCGGAGTCTCGCCATGGCCGCGTATCTCGGGATCGGCGTGCTCGTCCTCCTGCTCGCAGCGGGCGCAGCGGCATTTGCAACCGATGCCCCGCTCGCGCGTGCGGGGAGCGCGATCGAGTGGCTGCTCAACGCGACCCTTCGGCGGCGGCGGCCGGTGACGGGCCTCCCGCAAGAGCTGCTCGCAGATCGCGACTTCATCCGCACGACGCTCGGCGAACGCTGGAGACCGGCAGTCCTGGCGGCCGCCGGCAATACCGGGTTCGACTACCTCGCATTGCTCTGTGCGCTGCGCGCGGTCGGCGCCAACCCGCAGCCATCGCTCGTTCTCCTTGCCTACACCGCCGCCGAGCTGCTCGCCTTGATCCCGCTCACGCCGGGCGGGCTCGGCTTCGTCGAGGCGGGCCTCGTCGGCACGCTGACGCTCGCGGGCGTGCCGGCACGCGACGCGCTGGCCGCGACACTGCTCTATCGGCTCGTCGCGTACTGGCTGCCGCTTCCGGCCGGCGGCATCGCGTACGTCGCCTTCCGACGGCGCTACGGGCGCGACGAGCGGGAGGGAGAGGCATCGTCGGGCACTCGACGTAAGGCCTACGATGTCTCGCAGAAATCCCGGGCGGTTAGCTCAGCTGGTAGAGCACCTGCTTTACACGCAGGGGGTCGGCGGTTCGAGCCCGTCACCGCCCATATGACAGTCGAGGCCGCCCAGGTGAGCCTGCTCCGCTGGCTGCGACGTCAGCTCGCCCAGCCGATGCCGATCCGGGAGCACCTCGAAGCGGCCGTCGAGAACGACGATCCAGCCGAGGCGCGCCGCCTCGTCGCGACCTTCCCGTTCTCCGACGAACAGCGTCGCAACATCGAGCAGCTGCTCGCGGCGTGGGAGCGCGGAAGCTCCAAGCCCTAGCTCTTACACTGGACGCTGGGGCCGGTAGCTCAGCTGGTAGAGCAGGGGACTTTTAATCCCAAGGTCACAGGTTCGATCCCTGTCCGGCCCATTCGCTTCGCTGCGCTCGCTTCACGGGGGAAACCAGTTTCCCCCGTGGGCCCCCTTCTGTGTCGTGCTCACGGCCGGGCGCATCACTGCTGCGCCGAACAAGTTCGGCTCCGTGACGGGGCTCCGCCCTAAGAATCGCGAGCTACGCGGCTGCGGCGACGCGCTCGGCGGCCTCCTCGCACTCTGTGGCGCGATGGAGGGAACCGTCCGCAGCGAAGCGTTGGGCGACGCGAACGACCTCGCCGCCGAGCGTCTCGAGCTGCAGCTTCACGGACGCGTCATGCACCGCTCCGTCCTCGTCGAAGACTCGGGCCGCGGTCGAGACGGGGACGACGTACGGGACGTCCCACGCGCGGAGCGCTCGGGTGGCGAACTCCATCGTGTTGATCGCCTGCAGCCCCTGCGTCCCACCCGCAGCGCTGATCAGCCCGATCACCTTGTCGTGGAGGAACGGCGGCTCGCGGCCGCCCAGGAGGTGCAACCAGTCGAGCGCGTTCTTGAACGCACCGGAGATCGTCCCCTGATACATCGGGCTACTCCAGAGCATCCCGTCGGCGCCGTAACACGACTCGATCAGCAGCTCGGCTGCCACGGTCGGTTCCTCGTGGTCGGGGTCGTACATCGGCAGATCGAGCTCGCGCAGGTCGAGCAGCGTCGTCTCGGCGCCGGCGCTCGCAGCGCCTTCGAGTGCCAGGCGCAGGGCGGCGCGGCTTCTGGACACCCTCGCCAGCGAACCACCCAGTCCGACGATCTTCAGTGTCGCGGTCACGGTTGGCGCGCCGGGACTCGAGGATGTGCTTGGTCGTCGGCTGGATCCGGTGCGGAGCCGACGTCCTGCCGCTGCCCGAGTGCTGCGGCGCTGGCGACGAGCGAAGCGAACGCTGCGATCTGCAGCACCGCATGCCACCCGTGTGGCAGTGTCTCTCCGAAGAGCAAGAAGCCGGCCGCAATCGGCACGACGTTCGTCACCATCGTCGCCGTCCCCGCAGCGGTGAGAGCGTCGCCGTACTGGTAGGCAGACTGCAGCACGCTCGTCCCGGCGGCGTAGCCGACGATCAGCGTGACGAAGGCAACGGCCCAGAGCCCGCCGTAGCCGACGAGCTTCGCGGACATGTCACCGACGGAGAAGAGCAGTCCGGTGGCGAGCCCGAGCGAGGCGGCTCGCGCGACGCGCGTCGGCGTGGCGACGACGAACCCGGCGCCGGCGCCGCAAGCCGCAAGCCAGACGACGACGGCAACGACGCTCGGGCGCCGATCGAACACCGTCGAACCGACGAGCGAGAGCGCGAGCAGCGTCAGCCCCGCCAGTGCGAGAACGACAGCGATCCGCTCGAGACGCGCCAGCCGGGACGGCCGTCCGCGCGCCGTCGCGAATGCGAGGACGGCGACGCCGGATGCCGTCACCGCCTGCACGAGCGCGAGCGGCGCGAACCGCAGGGCAGCCAGGTAGGCAAGCCAGCCTGCGCTCTCGGTCGCGAACGCGGCGAGCCACCGGCGGTTGCGGAGCAGGAGCCGCGCCGACCGAAGCGGTCGGTTCGGGATGAGTGGCGGCATTGCCGCAGCGGCGTCGTGCTCGAGCGAGTAGGCCGTGTTGGTGACGACGGCCGACACGA
>JAOPYX010000135.1 GCA_025964535.1 Actinomycetes bacterium
GCTCCGGAAACGCACGGAAGAGCGACTTGACGTTCTCGACGAACTGCACGCTCGCCTCCTCGATCTGATCGAGATAGCGGCGTCCGAGCTCGGCGCTGGAGCCGGAAGGATCGCCCCAGACGCCCGAACGGCTCGCGCGCGGCAATGTGCCGCGGCCAGAGAAGAAGTAAGCCGAGACCATCGCAGGCGTCGGCTCGACGGGAAAGGCGGGGTACTCGCGGACGGCATGGTCGAGATCGACGAGCGACTCATCCACGGCGAGCACGGCGGACGTCTCGCCGATGTTCGCGTGCAGCCCGACCTCGGCACCGAGATACGCGGCGAGTTGGTCCGGCGGCAGCGCGTCCCAGTAGTTGAACGGGAAGACGATCGTGCCGGCCGGAAGCCTGTCGCCGATCTCCATGATCGCCGCCGAGAGGACGATGCTGTTCGTGTAGTGCCCGTTGACGAGCATGAGCTCGCGGAAGCCACCCTCCGCGAGTGAGACGACGACGTCCTGGACGAGGGCCGTCATCGTGCCGGCCGAGACGAACGGAACGCCTGCGTAGCCGCGATGATCGCCGGAGACTCCGTAGGTCAGCGCAGGCGCGACGACCGCATCGATGCGCCGCGCAAGCCGCACGCTCACCTCGGTGGCGAGAATCGAATCCGTGCCGAACGGCGCGTGCGATCCGTGCTGCTCCGTCGCTCCGACCGGAATGATCACCTTGGGGCTGCGTGCCAGTTGCGCCTCGACGTCGCGAAGCGTGCACTCGGACAGGAGGACTCGCTCGCTCGTCATTCCGTTCTCCTTTTCTGGCGGTAGATCGCGAGAGTGGCGAGGATGATGAGGCCCTGGATCAGCGTCTGGTAGAGGGCGTTCACCTGCAACGCGTCGAAGAGCTGATTGAGGAAGGCGAGCACGAGCGCGCCGCCGAGCACGCCGATCACCGACCCCTCGCCGCCGAACAGACTGACGCCGCCGATGACGACGGCCGTGACCGTCGTCAGGAGCAATGTCGCTCCCAGATCGGGTGCGCCGACGCCCGTTTGCGTCAGCTCGATGAGGCCGGCGAAGGCGGCGATGACCGAGCACGTGATGTATGAGGCGATGCTCACACGCGTTGTCCGGACGCCCGCGAGCCGCGCGGCTTCTCGGTCTCCACCTACCGCGTAGAGGTGCCGCCCGAACGCCGTTTGCCTGGCGACGTACCAGCAGATGAACCAGAACACCGCAACGAGGATCAGCAACACGGGAATCCCCACCCACGCGTCTGTGTAGATCGCGTAAAACGACGGCGCGGCCTGGCCCACGGGATTGACGCTGTATGTATAGGCCACGCCGACGAGGATGTAGTACATCGCGAAGGTCGCGATGAACGGCGCGATCTTGAGCCGGTTGATGATCAGGCCGTTGAGCGTTCCGATGACGACGCCGACACCGAGCGAGGCGAGCACCGCAAGCGCAATCGAGTGGTCGTGCCCACCCATGATCACGGCAGCAAACATCCCGCTGATGGTCGCCACCGCTCCGACGGACAGATCGATGCCGCCGCCCACCACGGCGAAGAATTGAGCGGCCGCGGCCATGCCGACGAACGTGGCGCCCTTGAGGGTCTCGATCAGCACGGGGCCGGACCGGAATGTGGCCGACGTCGACGAGCCGAGCACGATCAGGATGACGAGGATGGCCCAGGCGAGCACGGGCCGCGGCTGACGCCGCAGCCATTCCGTGCGCCCCGCAAGCCTTTGGGCGCGCAACCGTTCCTGTCCGGCGTGAGCGCTCATCGGCTCGCCGTCTCGGGAGCTTCGGCCGTGTCCTGGCCGGTGTCGCTCTCCCTGCCGAGCACGGCCAGTCGGAGGATTCGCTCCTCGCTGAACTCGTGCGGCTCGAGTGTTCCTGCGATCTGGCCCTCGCTCATGACGATGATCCGGTCACTCATCGCGATCACCTCGGGGAGCTCCGACGAAATGAGCAGCACGCCTGCGCCGCCCTCGACGAGCTCGTCGATGAGACGGTAGATCTCGTACTTCGCACCGACGTCCACTCCTCTCGTGGGCTCATCCAGGATGGCCACCTCAGGGGCCGGGTCCCGCACGAGCCATTTGCCGAGCACGACCTTCTGCTGGTTTCCGCCGCTCAGGGTCCCGGTCGCCCGCTCGGTCGAGGGAGGGCGAACGCCGAAGCGACGAACGACCTCGTCTGCGAGCCGTTTCTCGTCAGAGGCCCGAACGACGCCGGCGGACGAGATGTCGGCCAGCGATGCGAGCCCAACGTTTGCGCGGACGGATTGCGCGAGGATCAAACCCTCGCGCTTGCGGTCTTCCGGGATGAGCACGATGCCCGAGCGCACGGCGTCACGCGGGCGCTTGATACGCACCGCCTGCCCGTTGCGCAACACCGTGCCCGCCCTCGCGGGCCGAATGCCCCCGAGGGCATCCGCAAGGCGCGAACGGCCCGAGCCGATCAGCCCCGCAACACCCAGCACCTCTCCCGCGCGCAGCTCGAAGCTCACCGGCTCACTGTCCGGCCGAAGCTCGAGCTCCTGCGCCTGCAACACGACTCGCTCGGTCAGCGGCTTCCGGCGCGGCCTCTCACCGATGTCACGACCGACCATGAGACGGATGAGCTCGTCGGTGGTGAGACCCGCGACCGCCTTGGTCGCGACGACGCGACCGTCTTTGAGAACGGTCGCACGGTCGGCGAGCCGAAAGATCTCAGCCAGCCGATGCGAGATGTAAAGGATGCCGATCCCGCTCGAGCGGAGCTCCTCGATCACCGCGAACACGCGATCGAGCTCGTGACCCGAGAGAATCGCCGACGGCTCGTCGAAGATGAGCACCTTCGCCTTGAACACGAGCGCCCGCGCGATCTCCACGAGCTGGCGCTCGGCGACACTCAGGGCAGCGACCTCCCGTCCGAGCGGCGTCGTGGCGCCGACGCGATCGAGCGCTTCGCGCGCCTGTCGCCGCATCGCATTTCGCTCCAGCCAGCCCGAGCGCCGCCGGAGCTCACGTCCGAGGAAGACGTTCTCGAGCACCGTGAGGCTCGGGACGAGGCTCGGCTCCTGGTAGACCGCTCCGACACCGCGCTCACGGGCCTTTTCCGGTGTGAGCGCGTCGACGTCGTGGCCGAGGATCTTCACGTGACCGGCGTCCGGCGTCACGGCGCCGGTCATGATCTTCACCAGCGTCGACTTGCCGGCGCCGTTCTCGCCGACGAGCGCGTGGATCTCGCCGGGGAGGACCTCGAGCGAGACGTCGTCGAGCGCAGTGATTCCGCCGTACTGCTTGCGGATTCCGCGCGCGGCGACAAAAGCTCCCTCGAGGTCCTCCATCTCTCTTCTCTCTTCCTTGATGTTCTCGAGTTACTTGGTGAGATGAATCGCGGCGAGCTCGGCGTGAGTCAGCACCTTGTCGGTGCCCACGTAGAGGTCGTCGCTGTACTGGGGCTTGTAGTACCGGTTGAGCGGCGGGTAGAGGTTCCCGTATTGAGGAAGCGCCGAGATGTTGATGTTCTTCGGGACCGTCTGCCCCTTGATCGCCTTGACCGCCGTCTCGATGCATACCTTGGCGTCCGCCGGCGGGAACTGGAGCATCGCCGCCTCGATGTGGCTCTGAATGGCGAGACGCAGCGACCCATTCGTCGCGGCCGCTCCGGCGTTCGGTGGGATGTTCGCGACCTTCGCGTCAACGTAGGCCTGCATGATCCCCGTGACTGCCTCGCCGCCGACGCCCCACGTTCCGCCGAACGTCTTGCCCGACGCGATGGCCGTCGCCGTGAGCTGCTTCGCGGTGCTGATCGAGTAGTTCGCGTTCCCGCCGTTCACGACGTGAATGTTGGGATTCTGCTTCATCACCTGGTTGAAGCCCTGGTCGTACAGGATCGTCGTCGCGTTCCCAGGAAGGCCGCCGATGTAGAGGAGGTTGCCCTTGTGGTGCATCTTGTTCGCCAGCCACTTGGCGAGCGGAACCGCCGCGGTCGCCGGATTCGGATTGACCAGAGACGTGTAGTTGTTCGTCTTCACGGTGCTGTCACAGAGGATCACCTTGATCCCCATCGACATCGCCCGTTCCACCGGGCCGGTGTCGGCTGCTTGGCCGAGCGGTACGAGCACGATCGCGTCGGGACGCTGGGCGATCGCGGTCTGGATCTCGGGGAGCTGCTTCGTCGCATCGCCTTGACCGTTGAAGTAGACGAGCTTGACGCCGGCCGCCTTCGCCGTCTTACGCGCCACCGCGTCGAGCTGCGCGGCCCAGCTGTTCGATGTGCCCTGCGAGATGAACGCGATGGTCGGAGTCTTGGCGCGAGCGCCCGACGAGGTTCCGACGACGACGAGCATCACGGTCGCGGTGCAGACGACGGCGCCGACCAGCACAAGTGTCCGGAGCCGCCGCACTGACGGCTTGAAATCCCTGATCATTGGCTACTACCCTCCCTTTTCAAATCGTTGAACGGTTCTTGATGACCTGAAAGCCCGACACAGCGATGAGCATCACGACTCCTTGCACGATCAACTGCGCGAATGGGCTGAGCGACGAAAGCGTGACGACGTTCAGGAGCACGAGCAGGAAGAGCACGCCGGTCAGAGCTCCGATCGCCCCTCCCTCGCCTCCCGTGAACGCCACCCCACCGAGAATTGCCGCAGCGATTGATTCGAGGTTGTAATTGCCTCCTATCTGTGGGTCGACATAGCCAACGTAGGCGCTGAGAATGATGCCCGCGAGTGCGGCGAGAATTCCGCACATCACATACGCCACGACTCGTACATATGTGGTCGAAATCGCGACTCTCCGTGCGACCTCGGGAGAACGTCCGACTGCATAAATCTTTCGACCGAATGTTCCTCGCCGAAGCACGAAGATCAACACGACGGCGATGCCGAGGCAGATGATCAACGAGTACGGAACGATTCCGACTCCCGAGAGAGCAACCGGCCTCAATGAGCTCGGAATATTTCCTGCAGGAATCCCTTTCGTGTACACAAGGATCGCGCCCTGGACGACGGCGGTCATGCCGAGGGTCGCGGCGAACGGAGGAACGTCGCGGAGCGACACGAGGAGCCCATTCGCGAGGCCGACGAGGGCACCGAGCCCGACGCACGCAGCGAGCGAGGCGACGAGGTGGCCGTGGTGCTGGTTCATCAGAGCGATGGTGATCAGGCTCGCGTTCATGACCGCACCGACCGAGAGGTCGATGCCGCCGACGAGGAGCACCAGGAACTGGCCGAGCGTGACGAGGCCCAGGACTGCGAACTGCTGCATGACGACGTGCAGGTTTGCCGGGCGATAGAAGTTCGGTTCGAGGATCACGAGCAACACAGCCGCGATCAGCGCCGCGGCCACGGGCAGTGCATAGAGCGCGCCGCGGCGACCAGCCGCGAGCTCGGCCCGGCGCCTCAACGGGGCGGCGGTGCGACGGAGCAGATTGTCTGCGGCTCCGCTCACCGACAGCTCCCCGGCAATACGTCGTCGCGGCTCACTCGTCTCCGGCCTGAGTCGCCGACGGGAGCTCGAGGAGCGCTGCCTTCGAGCCGTCGACCGGTTCGTACAGGCGCGTGGCGTCGCCCCCCCAACCCATCGCACGCGAGATCTCGACCGCCGTCGCTGCGACCTGGGGGCCGGTCTTCTCCGGGTGAAAGAACTCCTTGATCGTCGACAGGCTGATCGCGGCGATCGGACGGCCGGTGTGGTCGCGCACGGGCGCGCCGACGCACCAGACGCCCAGCAGAGCCTCCTGCTCGTCGATCGAGTAACCCCGCGCCCGCGTCCGAGCCAAGTCTTCGATCAGCGCGGCTCGATCGGTGATCGAGAACTCGGTCACCTTCTCGAGCCCAACGGCGTCGATGATCTCGTCGACCGCCTCATCGTCGACAGCCGCGAGCAACGCCTTCCCGAGGCTCGAGCACTGAAGCGGCCGTCGCGAGCTCACGCGAGGGTCCGTGCGCACGTCGCGCGCGTCGCTCAAGATCTTGTCGACGTAGAGAAGGTCACCCTGATTGGGCACCACGAGCAGCGCGGTGTCGCGCGTGTCGGCAACGAGCCTTTCGAGCGGCCCGCGCGCAGCGGTGCGAAGCTCGAGTCGATCGACGACGTCGAGCCCGAGCTGGATCAACCGGGCGCCGAGGTGGAACCGCCGGCCGTCGTTCTGCGTCAGGTAGCCGCGGGAATGGAGCGTCCGGACGAGCCCATGTGTGCTGCTGCGCGCGAGGCCGAGTCGCTCGCCGATCTCCGAGACGGTCAAGCCGTGAGGCTCCGCAGCAAGCAGCTCGAAGATGTCGAGCGTTCGGTCCGCGGATTTGACCGGCTGAGACTGCAGCTGGACGTCGCCGACACTCTGCGTCTCGCCTGGCATCAGCCGACGGGCTCGAAGTCCTCGAACTCGCAGAACATGATCGTGACCCCGCCCGTGGCGAAGTTGGGCACATCGGCAATCGCTTCCTTCATCTCCGGCGACTCGAGCGCGGCCTCGAGTGAGGCGAGGTCGTCGAAATACACATCCGACACCAGGTAGTACGGCGCGGGCTCTCCGTCGACCGTTTGCAATGCACGACCGAAACGGATGTTCCGCACACCGGGAACGCGCTGGACGATCGGTGTGTGAACGGAGCGGTAGTAGCGGTCGAACTCCTCCGGATCTGTCGGAAAGCCGTGGAGCGACGTGATGCGAACCATTGTGTCCTCCAAGTCGTATTCACATATATGAACGCTGTTCACAATCGTGACGCGACACTAAAAGGCTCGACCAACGCCGTCAAGCAGCTGTTGCGCCCTTTGCAGTCGCACGTGCTTTGTCAAGCGGGCGTTCCGCACGTGCCGGAGCCGCATCGAGCGGCCGGCCGGTAGATGCCTCTGGTGTCTAGAGCCGGAGAGACGCGAGGAACTCGCGAACCGCTTGGTTGAAGCCGTCGGCGTCGTCCCAGAAGGGGCCGTGGCCCGCTTCCTCGAGGACGACGCTCCGCGCCTGAGGCAGGTGCTCCGAGAGCCATAGGCCGACATCGGAGGGGACGACACTGAGGCGGCCGTTGATCAACAACGTCGGGAGATCGAGCTCTGGCAGCAACGGCCGCAGATCCGTCGCCGCCACGGCGGCGAGCATGCCTGCCGCAACGTCGGTGGGCGTCTTCATGACTTCCGCGTACATCCAGTCGGCCGGCTTCTGGAACATGACCTCCAGCAACTCACGCGCAGCCGCCGGACGGTCATGCCACAGTCCGCGAATCGTCGCGTCGAACTGTTGGGGTGTCAGGTCGCCGAAGAGCGCGAACGGCCAATCAGGAGTCCGATAGAAGCGCGGACTGTGGTCGACCCACACGAGCCCTGCAACGCGCGATCGACCGTGCGCCACGAGGTAGTGCACGGCAACGGAGACGCCCATCGCATAGCCGACGAGCACCGCATCCTCGAGCCCCAATTCCCGAAACAGCTCGTCGAGATCGTCCGCGTAACTGGCGAGAGAATGCCCGTCGGGCGTCTTGCCGGAGCTCCCGGCGCCGCGCAGATCGAGTGTGACGACGCGGTGGTCACGGGCCAAGTCCTCGATCTGCCGCTGCCAGAAGCGTGTCGTCAACGTCCAGCCCGGCACGAGCACGATCGCCGCCCCCTCCCCATGGTCCTCGTAATACAAGGGCACGCCATCTCTCAATTCGAAGTGCGACATTTGGTCTCGACTCCTTGTCCTCGTTGACGAGCAACGCGAGCCTAGACTCTCGCCGTGGCCGACTCCTTCGTTCGCTCGGTCCAGCTGAAGCGGGACGAAGCCCTCGACTTCGACAGCTACCCGTTCTCGATCCCCGCCATTCGGCAGCTCACAGACCTGATGCTCGACGCCGACGTGACACTGCTCGCGGGAGAGAACGGGAGCGGCAAGTCGACGCTGATCGAAGCGATTGCGGTGGCCGCTGGCTACAACGCGGAAGGCGGCAGCCGCAACATGAACGTGTCGACGCGCGCTTCGCACTCGCAGCTCCATGAGCACGTGCGGCTGGTACGCGGTACGCGAACACCGAAGACCGGTTACTTCCTGCGCGCCGAGAGCTTCTTCAATATCGCGAGCTACATCGAGGACATCCCGGAGGCGGTCGCGTCGCACGGTGGAACCTCACTGCACGAGCAGTCGCACGGGGAGTCGTTCATCTCAGTCGCTCTCAACCGCTTCGGCTCGAACGGCCTCTACCTCCTCGACGAGCCCGAGGCCGCGCTGTCGCTCCGCGGCAATCTCGCGCTGATGCACCGGATGCACGACCTCGTCGCCCAGGGGTCGCAGTTCATCGTCGCCACGCATTCGCCCATCCTGCTCGGCTATCCCGGCGCCCGCATCTACGTGCTGTCGGAGGACGGGATCACCGAGACCGACTACGAGTCCACGGAGCAATACGAGCTGACGCGGTCGTTCCTCGAGAACCGTGAGCGCTTCCTGCGTCATCTCATCTCGGACGACTGAGCGCTTCCGCGGCCCCGGAAACCCGGACGAAACCACGAACGTTTTGCGGGCTGGCGGCTTGGGATGAGTTCCTCACCGCGATTGCCGACGAACGACGAGGGGGTCACATGGCAGCACCGGCCGTACGAGCGCGCGACAAGGATTCGCTCGCGGAGTTTCTGGGGTGGTTCAGCCTGGCGTTGGGCACGGCACAGGTCACAGCGCCGCGATTGATGTGCGAGCTCGTCGGCGCCCGCGGCGAGGGGATGTCGCGCACGGTGATGCGCGCGATGGGTGTGCGCGAGATCGTCCAGGGCGTCGGGATTCTGACCCGCCCTCGCCCGACCGCATGGCTTTGGTCGCGGGTCGCGGGCGACTGTCTCGACCTCTCGCTCTTGGGCCTCACGGCCGCCGAGAACCCCGACCGGCGCGGACGCGCGATGCTCGCGATGGGAGACGTGCTCGCAGTCACCGTGCCCGACGTGTACGAGAGCCTCCACCTCAGTCGCAAGCGGGGTGAACCGCGCGCGGCGATGCTCGTCCGTAAGGCGGTGACGATCAACCGGCCGCGGCACGAGGTCCAGGAAGCCTGGATGGCCGCAACGGACCTACGACGCAAGGTCGACGAGGCGGGCGCGTTCGTGAGCTTCAGTGACGCTCCCGGCAACCGCGGCACGGAGCTGGCCGTCGAGCTGTTGTACGCACCGCCCGCCGGCGACCTCGGCGCCGCAGTGCAGAAGCTGACGGGTAGCGATCTTCCAACCCAGCTCGGCGACGACCTGCGGCGCCTCAAGCAGCAGCTCGAGACCGGGGAGATCGTCCGCTCCGACAGCACCCCCGACGGTCACGTGCCGGCGAGCTACCTGAGGCAACGCCCGGCGCAGCCACTCGCGGAGTCAATGCGATGAAAGCCACCTGCTGGATGGGCCGCAACACCGTCGAGGTCGAGAACGTCCCCGACCCGAAGATCCTGAACAGCCGCGACGCGATCGTCCGCATCACCTCGACCGCGATCTGCGGATCGGACTTGCACCTCGTCGACGGCTACATACCGACGATGAAGCGCGGCGACGTGCTCGGTCACGAGTTCATGGGCGAGGTCGTGGAAACGGGAAGGGGCGTCGGCAACCTGAGCGTCGGCGACCGCGTCGTCGTCCCGTTCCCGATCGCGTGCGGCAACTGCATGGCCTGCCAGAACCAGTTGTTCTCCTTGTGTGAGAACTCGAACCCGAACGCGCGTCTCGCGGAGAAGATGTTCGGCTTCCCGACAGCCGGCATCTTCGGTTACTCGCACCTGACCGGAGGCTTCGCAGGCGGCCAGGCCGAGTACGTGCGCGTTCCGTTCGCGGACGTCGGCCCGATCAAGATCGAGAACGGCCTGCCCGACGAGTCCGTCCTGTTTCTCTCCGACATCTTTCCCACCGGCTACATGGGCGCGGAGATGTGCGAGATCAAGGGCGACGACGTGATCGCGATCTGGGGCGCAGGACCCGTCGGCCAGTTCGCAGCCGCGAGCGCCAGGATGCTCGGAGCCGCGCGGATCATCGTCATCGACCGGTTCGAGTACCGGCTGCGGATCGCCCGCGAGAACACCGGCGCCGAGACGTTGAACTACGAGGACATCGACAGCATCCCCGAGGCGCTCAAGGAGCTGACGGGCGGACGAGGCCCCGATGCGTGCATCGACGCCGTCGGGATGGAGGCGCACCATCACGGTCCGCTCTATGCCTACGACCGCGTGAAGCAGGCCACGCGGATGGAGACGGACCGGGCATTCGCCCTTCGCGAGGCGATCATCAGTTGCCGCAACGGCGGCATCGTCTCCGTCGTCGGCGTCTACGGCGGCTTCGTCGACAAGTTCCCGATGGGTGCGCTGATGAACAGGGGCCTGTCGATCAAGACCGGACAGTGCCACGTCCAGCGCTACATGCGTCCGCTCCTCGAGCGGATCCAGAACGGGGAGATCGACCCGAGCTTCGTGATCACGCACAAGATCCCGCTGTCCGACGCGCCGCGCGGCTACGAGATGTTCAAGCGCAAGGAAGACGACTGCCTGAAGGTCGTGCTGAAGCCGTAAGTGGTGGAGGACGCCAGACGCAGACGCCGAGGCTGACCGCGGTCATCTACGTCGAGGTCGACAGAGACCGCGCGAGGCTCGATATCGAGGTCATGTTGCGCTGCGGATGTCTCAGGACCGACGAACGCGTAGCCGACGTTGCGAATCGTCTGGATGCACGAGTGGCCCAGCTTGCCTCGCAGCCGCCCCACATAGACGTCGAGGATGTTCGTGGACGGGTCGAACGTGTAGCCCCAGACGTTCTCGTGGAGCTCTTCGCGCGTACAGACCTTCCCCGAGCTGCGCATCATGCACTCGAGCAGCACGAACTCACGCGCGGTGAGCCGGATCGTCTCGGTCCCTGCCGTGACGGTCCTTCGCTGCAGGTCGAGCTCGCATCCGTTCCGGCGGAGGAAGCGGTCCCGGTCCGTCCTGCCGCGCTCGCGCAGCCGGAGCTGCACCCGGGCGACGAGCTCCGAGAGCTCGAACGGCTTCGTGATGTAGTCGCAGACTCCGAGGTCGAGGCAGCGCACCTTCGAGCGAACGTCGTTGAGCGCCGACAGGATCATGATCTCCTGATCGGGGCGGCGCGAACGTATGCCGTCCACGGCGGCCAACCCGTCGATGTCGCGGAGCAAGAGGTCGAGGATCACGAGCTTGAAGGTCCGCTCGTGGGCGAGCGTCAGGCCCTGCCGCCCGTCGGCGGCCGTGGTGACGTCGAAGCCGGCCAGCCCGAGCGCCCATGTGACGAGGCGGGCGACGCGCTCTTCTTCCTCGATCACGAGGATCGTCTGGCCTGGTCCTTCCGCAGTTGATGTGGCCATCGCCGGCGGCCGCGGCTAGGGCTCGTTGTCGCGCCGGCGGCGCGGTGAGGTGGACAGTGCCATGTGACAGCGAACCATGTGACAGCGAGCCTAGGGTGGTTGCCGGTGAGCGGTCATCACCCCACCCGGGTGATGGAGCCATCCCGCGGGGGTGGAGCGCTTAGCCCCAGCAGGTCCGCCGCCAGGAGCCGAGACCGAGTTGCTTCCTCATCGCCATGAATCCGTAGGCGTTCGCTCGAGGGCAGAACGAGGTCGCGGCTCCACGGTATTCCACCTGGAATACCGGCTTGCCCGCCCGGACGAAGGCCCGCAGCGCGCCGCACTCGCTGTACTGAAAGCATTCCTCGTTCAAGGCCCAGTCGAAGGTATGCACGAGCTGCGGATCGATGATCTCGATCCCGTTCTTCATTCCCACCGACAGCCCGCGCGCGTGGGCAGCGCCGGCGACCTCCAGGTACCACGCCTTCTCGTCGGCGTAGGTGATCGGGAAGCCCGGGTCGTTCCCTACCGGGTTGTTCTGGTCGGGCTCGACGCCGTCGCAGCCGAGCGAGCGTGCGAGATCGAGTCTCGCCAGGATGATCGGCTCGAAGAGCGGCCAGGCCTGCCGCCGAATGTCGAGCCACCGCTCACCGGTCCAACCCGTCGACCTCCCGATCACGGAGGCGGGAAATCGAGACGCGTCGGGTCGGTAGGTCTCGTACGCGCCGGTGTCGAGGTAACAGACGACGCGCGCGCCGCGGGCATGGAGCCGGCGGATGATTCCCCCGTTCTCCTGACCCGGCCGCGCATCGAACAGGTCGATGTCGAACATCTGTGCCCGGACGCTCTCGTCGACCTTGCCCGTGATCTGCCACTGCCAGGTGGTCCGGAGCTGCGGATGCCAGATCGGCCGCGTCGCATTTGCCGAAGCAGCGGCAACCAAAAGACACATGCAGGCAATGAGCATCGATCGACGCATCGGCCGACACCTTGCCATGCCCTCACGTGAACGTCAGATGAATCTCGATGAGAGTTCCCTCATAAAGCCGTCAAATCCGGAAACGGCTGCGCAGACTCGATGCTCCTTACCGCCGAAGGGGAGCCATGAGAGAGACGCGCACGATCAACGCCCGACCAACCTTCCGTCGCCTGACGCTCATCCTGCTCGGGCTCTCCGTGGCCGCATTGATCGCGGCCGGGATCGCGCCGGCGGACGACGGACACGGCAAGGGGCACTGGAGAGACCACACGAGGCTCGCCCCCGTGCTGCCGGCTGCGGGCTCTCTCGACAACGTCACCACAGGCTCGCTCGACAAGATCAACGAGCGAGCCGGCGAGCTGCAACACGCGCCGGGGAACCTCGAGCAGCTGAAGACCAGAAAGCGGCCGCGCCGTCACCTGTCGGTGGCTGCTGCAGTGCCGCCGGCGCCGACGATCACCGCCGGGCCGGCCAACCCGACAATGTCGACGAGCGCGGCGTTCACGTTTTCGGACGCCGACCCGACCGCAACGTTCCAGTGCAGCCGGGACACCGCCTCCTACGCGAACTGCACCAGCCCGAGGTCATATTCGGGCCTTGGATTCGGCGCGCACACGTTCCGCGTCCTCGCACGCAACGCAAGCGGCGCGAGCGTAGCCGCGACGTACAGCTGGACGATCAACCCTCCGCCCATTCCTCCGGTGCCGACGATCACGTCGCAGCCGGCGAACCCGACGACTGCCACGAGTGCAAGCTTCACGTTCACCGAGGCCGACCCGGCCGCGACGCTGCAGTGCAGCCTGGACGGCGCGAGCTATGCGACCTGCACGAGCCCGCGCGCCTACGCGGGACCGCTCTCGGCTGTGAACCACACCTTCCGTGTTCGCGCGCGCAATGCCGGCGGCGCGAGCTCTGCGGCTTCCTATAGCTGGAGGATCCTTCCGCCACCGCCCGGCGCCCCTGCAATCACGTCCGCGCCGACCGATCCGGCGACCGCCAGGAGCGCGACCTTCGCCTTCAGCTCCCCGGGAGCAGCGCGGTTCCAGTGCAGCCTCGACACCGCCGGCTACTCGGCCTGCACGAGCCCGACGAGCTACGCCGGGCCGCTCTCGCTGACGAGGCACACCTTCAACGTTCGGGCCGTCAATGCCGGCGGAACGGGCCCGTCGACGAGCTACAGCTGGACGATCAACCTGCCACCGCCGCCTCCGGCGCCGACGATCACGGCGCAGCCGGCAAGCCAGACGACGGACGCGAATGCGAGCTTCACCTTCAGCGACGCCGATCCGGTAGCGACATTCCAGTGCAGCCTCGACGGCGGCGCGTATGCGGCGTGCACGAGCCCGAAGAGTTACCCGGGACTTGCGTCCACGAGCCACACGTTTGCGGTGCAGGCCGTCGGTGCCGGTGGGACGAGCCCCGCCACAACCGCCGCCTGGAGCATCACGGCGCAGTCGCTCAAGATGCGCCTCCTCGTGATCTCGGCCGACGGCAAAGAGACCGACTTCCCCGCGATCAAGTCCTATCTCGACCAGCTGGGCGTTCCGTACACGTCGCTGATCGCGACGACGACCCCGCTCACGGCGGCCATGCTCTCGAGCGGCCTCACGGGCAACTACCAGGGCGTCATCCTCGCCACCGGCAACCTGACGTACAGCCCCGACGGCGGCGCCACCTGGGCGAGCGCGTTCACGGCCGACGAGTGGACGACGCTGTGGAACTACGAAGCGCAGTTCCACGTCCGGCAGGTGACGTCGTTCACCTTCCCGTACGGCCTCCCGGACGACTACGGGCTCAACCTCGCGACGTACCAGGACACACTCCAGACGCCGCTGCAGGCGACCCTGACCGACGCCGGCAAGACCGTCTTCCCGTTCCTGAACCCGTCGACCCCGATCACGTTCAAGGGGGCGTGGGTGTACCTCGCGACCAAGCGCGATGCCAGCGTGACGCCGCTGGTTCAGACAAGCGACGGCTACGTGATCGCGTCGACGAACACCTATCCGGACGGCCGGGAGAACCTTGCCGTCACCGCCGCGAACAACCCGTTCCTCCTCCATTCGGAGCTGCTCGCGTACGGGCTCGTCAACTGGGTCACACGCGGTGTCTTCCTCGGCGAGCGGCACGTCAGCATGAACCTCCAGATCGACGACCTGCTGATCGACAGCAACATGTGGGACCCCGTCCTGCACACCGACCATGACGCCGACCCGCAGAACGGGACGCAGTACCGGCTGGACGGGACCGATTGGCAGAACATCATCAATTGGCAGAGCCAGGTGCGCGCGCGGAGCCCCCTGCTCGCCGGCTTCACGATGGAGTGGGCCTTCAACGGCGAGGGAGCCTTCGGCGATCCACCGACGTGTGAGCCGATCTATCCGAACGACACGCTCACGCCTGCGGTGAAGGCCTCCACCGGCTCGTTCAACTTCCTCAGCCACACCTTCGACCACCAGAACGTCGATCTCACGACCTATGCGTCGTCGGTGCAGCAGATCCAGTGGAACCTGCAGGCGGCCGGCGCAACCGGGCTCGGCGGCACGTGCCCAGCAGGGCTCAACCTGGGGCCGACCTTCGACCCGACGGGATTCGTGCAGCCCGACATCTCCGGCCTGACGAACACCAACTTCCTGCAGGCGGCGTACGACAACGGGATCCGCTACCTGATCACGGACACATCGCAGGCGGTGTGGAACAACCCGAGCCCGAACGCCGGCTTCAACGTCGGCCCGGGTGGGTCAATCCTTGCGATCCCCCGGCACCCGACGAACCTCTTCTACAGCTTGCGCACGCCGACCGAATGGATCGACGAATACAACTGGTTCTACTGGAAGGGCAGTGCGTCGACGTCGCAGTGGAAGTTCTGGGATACGCCGCAGACGTACGCCCAGATCGTCGACCACGAGTCCGACAGCCTGCTCAGCTACCTGGTGCGCTGGGACATCGACCCGCTGATGTTCCACCAGGCGAACCTGGGCCGGTACGACGCCAGCAACTTCCTGCTCGCCGACGTGCTCAACGCGACGTTCGACAAGTATCTCGCGGCCTACAACCTGCCGGTCGTCAATCTCTCGGAGCGCGGCGTCGGCCTGCGGATGGCGCAGCGGATGGCCTACAACGCGTCGGGCGTCGACGGGACACTCATCCCCTGTCAGAGCATGACGCTCAACGTGACGCAGTCCGCGGCGATACCGGTCACCGGCGCCTCGGCGGGAACGACCGAGACGTACGGTGGCCAACCGATCTCCACGGTCCAGGTCACGCAAGGATCGCCGACCACGATCCCGGTGACCTGCTGACCGTGGCGCAACGAGCCGAAGCCCTGGCGCGTCCGTCGGCGGCCGTCGCGCCGGCCGCGGACGCGCTCCGGGTGCTCCTGACCACGGAAGGGACGTACCCGTTCCAGTGGGGAGGGCTCTCGACCTGGTGCCACGCGCTCACCCGCGAGCTCCCCGAGATCGCCTTCACGCTGATCGCGCTCAACGACGATCCGCTCGGCGAGCTGCGCTTCCCTTTGCAGGAGAACGTCGTCGAGTTTCGGTCGGTGCCGATCTGGGGTGTTCGGCGCGCGTGGGAGCTCGGGCGCGGGAGAGGGTCGCGCGCGCAACGACACATGGGCTCACGCTCGCTCGATCCAGCAGTCCAGAAGCGCTTCGTCCCCGCCTACCGGCAGTTCCTTGCGCAGGTGCTCGGAGCCAAGCGAGACGACGAGCAGCTCGCTTCGGCGTTGCACGAGATGTATCGCTTCCTTTCCCGGAACGATTTCGACGCCGTCTTCCGCTCGCGACCGGTGTGGGACGCACTGTGCGAGGAGGTCGACGCGCGCTTCCCGCCCCTTGCGGAACGACTCGGCTACGGCGACGCGCGCGTTTCCTACGCCGAGCTCGCCGCGGCTTCGCAATGGGTGTACCACTGGTTCTTCCCCCTGGCGGAGCCGCTTCCATCAGTGGACATCGCGCACGCGACGATGGGCGGTATCTGCTCGCTCGTCGCACTCGTCTGCAAGCTCGAGCACGGGTCGGGCTTCCTCCTCTCCGAACACGGCATCTATCTGCGCGAGTGCTACCTGGCAGAGCACAAGAGCGCCGACGATCTCTTCGGCAAGGTGTTCAAGCTCGGGTTCGCTCGCCGAATCACCGAGATCTCGTACGCGTACGCGGATGCGATCGCTCCGTGTTGCGACTACAACCACCGCTGGGAACGACGACTCGGCGTCGGCCAGGGTCGCATCCACACCGCCTACTACGGCATCGACGGGCCGACCGACGAGCCCCATGCGCAGAGGCCGGACGGCGGCCCCGTGATCGTCTGGGCCGGCCGGATCGACCCGCTGAAAGATCTCGAGACGCTTCTGCGCGCCGCGGCGATCGTCAATGAGACACATCCCGCGGCTCGCTTCCTTCTCTACGGCGCGGCCGCCACCGCAAGCGAGGACTACTACGAGCGCTGCCTAGCGCTCCATCGCGAGCTGAAGCTCGACGGTGTCGTCTCCTTCGAGGGGTATGCGACGAACGTGTTCGAGGCTTTCGGGCGCGCAGACCTCGTCGTCCTCTCGAGCATCTCGGAAGGGTTTCCGTTCTCGACGCTCGAGGCGATGCTGTGCGGCAAGCCGGTGGTAGCGACTGCGATCGGTGGAGTCGCCGAGCAGATAACGCCGGAGTGCGGAAGGATCGTCGGCCCTCGGGCGCCGAAGGCACTGGCAGCGGCGATCGCCGAGCTCCTCGCCGATCCCGACCTTCGTCAGAGGCTCGGAGCTGCTGCACGCCTCCGGGCCGCATCGCTGTTCGGCCTCGAGCGCTTCCGCTCGACGCACCGCTCGATCTACGACGACCTGATCGCCAAACGCGTGCAGCCTGCGCACCGCCTCGAGATCGTCGAGGTGTTCGAGAAGCAGAGCGGGCGCCTTCACCTGCGGGAAGCGACGACGCCGCGCGAGAAAGCTCTGCGTTGAGCACGCGTGGCGTAAACGGCCCCAGCATGCCCTTCGCGGTGCGCTCGCTCGCAAAGAATCTCGCGAGGCAGGTGCCTCAACCACTCGATCCGCTCGAGCTCGCAGCGGTCATCGAGTCGATGGGAATCACCGACGCCGTTGCGCTCGAGCAATACGACACGGACAACGGGTTCGCGCTCGCCGAACGCGTCTTCCCGCTGGTGCACGCGAGGGCCGCGGACCATCACGAGTCCGACACGAGCCGCGACGTCCGCTACGGCGAGCCGCTCGGCGCGCAGGCGAAGGGCGTTCTGGAGAGCTCGGCCGGGGGACTGGTGGCGCTGGCGCCGTTCGGGCTCCTCGTCGGGACGCTCCAGGTCCTCGCACAGGACGGCTGGGACAGCGGGAGTCTCCTGGCCCTGAGCCTGGGGGTCGTGGCGGCGATGCTCCTGACGAGCGGGCCCGGCCTCGCAATCGGCGTCCGGGCGGCCACGTATGCCGGCCTCGGTTATCGCGCGACGACCCGCCGTTTCGTCGAGATCGCCTCGCTGTCGACCGTGATCGGATGCTGGACCGTCGCGGCGCTCGTCCTCGCGGGCCAGACGGCCCTATCCATGTTCGACCCGAGAGAGCGGCTGATCTTCTCGTCGACGATCGCTGTGTTCGCGGCGATCTGGCTGCTGGTCGCGAGCATGACGTTCGTCGGACGCCCGCTGCTGGCGGTCTGGTGCCTCGTCATCGCGCTGCTGTTGGGCGTCGCGCTGGGTGCGGCGGAGGCGTCGTACAGCCTGGGACTCGCGGTCGCCCTCGCCACCGCGATCGTCGCTCTCCTGAGCGCCTGGGTTCTCGCCGGCAGAAACGAGAGCTCGCGTCCGATGCGGCTGCCGCCGACCGGTCGCATTCTCGTGGACGCAGCGCCTTATGCCGCGTTCGGCGGCGCGTTCGCGCTCCTGCTCCTCGAGCCACATCTCCTCGGGTGGTTCGGGCGCAGCGCAGCGGGACGGCTTCGGACCCTCAACACGTTCGAGCTGTCGCTGAACCTGGCGCTCGTGCCGCTGCTCTCCGCAACGGTCGTGCTCGAGCGGATCAGCCGTTCGTTCTGGAGGCTCGCCGACCAGCAGCGGCATCGAGACGAACGCCGGTCGTTCAGCAGGGCGCTCGATCGCGAATACCGAGCACGTCTGTTGCTCTATACCGGGCTGCTTGCTTCGCTCAGCCTCGCCGCCGCGGCCGCATTCGAGGTCACGCGCCTCCTGGGAGCGCTCGGCAGCGCGAGCTCGATGGTGTTCTTCGGTGGTCTCGCCGGCTTCTTTCTCATCGGCATCGGTCAGTTCGTCTGCCTCGTTCTCCTCGGCTTCTCGCTGCCGGCGATGGCACTGACACCGCTCGCGGTCGGCATTGCCGTGCTCACGATCACCGGCATCCCCGCCGCGCTCATCGACTTCCGCGCTGGAGCGCTCGCGTTCCCGTTCGGAGCGGCGGCGTTCTGCGCCACCGCACTCACCCAAGGCCGGCGCGTGCTTCGCAGCGCTGACTACCACTACGCAACTGCGTTCTAGCGAAAGGAAGGGCAATCGATATGGCTACGCGCACGGTGTCGCAGCAGTCCAGCACCGCGAAGCGACGAGCTCTGATCACGGGCGGAGCGGGATTCATCGGGAGCCACCTCGCAGAGGCACTCCTCGAGGAGGGGTATGCCGTCACCGCGCTCGACAACCTGACGACCGGATGCCTCGAGAACGTCGAGCAGCTCGTCGCGGACGACGACTTCGAGCTCGTCGGCGGTGACGTGACGGACGAGTTGCTGGTCGACGAGCTGGTGCGTGAGCACGACGTCGTCTTCCACCTCGCGGCCGCCGTCGGCGTGAAGTTGATACTCGCCGACCCGATCGAGAGCTTCAGGACGAACGTGTTGGGCACCGAGTCGGTGTTGCGCGGTGCGGCTCGTCACGACACGAAGGTGCTGATCGCGTCGACGTCGGAGGTCTACGGGAAGACGGTGGCGACACCACAGAGCGAAGACGACGACGTGCTGCTCGGACCGTCCTGCTACAGCCGCTGGTCGTATGCCGCGTGCAAGATGCTCGACGAGTTTCTCGGGCTCGCCTATGCACGGGAAGGGCTCCCGGTCGTGTGCTTCCGGCTCTTCAACACCGTGGGGCCGCGACAGACCGGCCACTACGGGATGGTCGTGCCACGACTCGTCGACGCCGCGCTCCACGGCGATCCACTGCCCGTGCACGGGGACGGCTCTCAGTCGCGCTGCTTCCTGCACGTGTGCGACGCGGTGCAGGCGATCCTCCGTCTCAACCGAAGCCCGCGCGCAGTGGGGCAAGTGTTCAACATCGGCTCGACCGAATCCGTCACGATCGCCGACCTTGCGCGGCGCGTCATCGCCGCGGTGGGGATCGCCGGCCACGAGGAGGATCTCATCCGCTTCATGCCGTACGAGGAGGCCTATCCCGGCGGGGGCTTCGAAGACATTCGCTGCCGGCAGCCCGACACGTCGAAGATCCGTTCGCTCACGCGCTGGCGCCCGAGGCGAACGCTCGACGACATCCTGCGTGACGTCGTCGCGGAACGGGTGCCCGCCCTCGCTCCCGCCCCCGTCGCACTCGAGCCGTCGATCGAGATGGCGGTGTGACCCGCAGACACGATCAAGCCCAACGAGCGGCAGCATCGTCGACGACGCTCCCGATCAGTTGTGCGCAAGTGCGTGCGTCGGACGCGGAGAACACCTCTGGCTCGCCGGCACGAGCACGGACGCACCGTTCGGCGAGCCTGCTCCACACGGGGAAATGATCGGCGGTGTAGCGGCCTGCCTCTGTCTTCGAGATGATCCGGCCGGTCGCGAGCGTGCAGTGAAGGCGACCGGGGCCAA
>JAOPYX010000197.1 GCA_025964535.1 Actinomycetes bacterium
ACGATGTCGGCGACGACGAGGATCGCCCACCAGAGCGCCCAGTAGCGCAGCGGAACGGGAGGCTTCTCTTTCATGTGCGCACCGCCTCGCCGCGGCGCTCCTCGAGCACGCGCAACACTCGGTGCGCAGTCTCCTCGATCGAGAGCTCGGAGATATCGATCACGGGGCAGCCGAGCTTGCGGTGCAGCTTCTTCGCCTGTTCGAGCTCGTCGTAGATCTCCATCAGCTCCGCGTACTGGCGGTTGCGGGCGCCCATGGTGCGAACGCGGGCGCGCCGGATGTCGACGAGGCGGTTCGGGTCGATCGTCAGCCCGACGATCTTGCGCCCGTCGATCTCGAAGAGCTCTTTCGGCGGCTCGATCGACTTGACGACCGGAACGTTGGCCGCCTTGTGCCCGAGATAGCCGAGGTAGATGGAGAGCGGCGTCTTCGACGTGCGCGAGACGCCGACGAGCACGAGGTCGGCGTCGTGGAGCCCGCGCCCCACGCCGTCGTCGAAGCGCACGGCGAACTCGATCGCCTCCATGCGCTTGAAGTACGCGGAGTTCAGCGGTGGCCGCGAGCCGGGCGTCATCTTCGCCGCCATGCCCGATACGCGCGCGACGGCGTCGATCGGCTGCCCGAGGAGGTCGCAGTAGTGAAGCTTCGCGCGACGGCAGAGCGTGCGCATCGCGTCGCGGAGCTCGGGCTGCACCAGCGTGTAGACGACGACCGCGGGACGGCCCTTCATCCTGTTGACGGCGAGATGGAGGTCCTCCTCCGACTCGACGCGCGGATGGCGGATCTCGACGAACTCCTGGTCGGGGAACTGCGCCTCGAGCGCGGTCACGAGGCGTGCCGCAGTCTCGCCGGTGGCGTCGGAGACGACGTGCAGCTCGACCGGTGTTCCCGCGGGGGCCATCGTGGCCGGACCC
The DNA here is from genome assembly GCA_025964535.1 of Actinomycetes bacterium. Classification (GTDB taxonomy): domain Bacteria; phylum Actinomycetota; class Thermoleophilia; order Gaiellales; family Gaiellaceae; genus Palsa-739. Next base: position 915 of record JAOPYX010000197.1, read on the forward strand.
TAGACGGTTGATGCCGCGGCGGGGTGCGTCTGGGGATGGCTCAGGCCAAGCCGTGTGGTCGGGTCAGCCGAAGGTAAGGCTGGTTGCCTTGCCCAGACTGACCCGGCCGCACGGCGCAGCGCATGAGCCACCATCCAGGCGTGCACTGTCGTGGCATCAGCCGTCTAGCCCGAGATGGGGTGGACTTGGGCCTCCGTGAGCCGGACGAAGTCGTCGGGTGAGAGCTCGATCTGGAGGCCGCGGCGCCCGGCGCTCACCATGATCTTCTCGTGCTCGCGCGCGGATGCGTCGAGGTGCGTCGGCAGCCGGCGGCGCTGGCCGATCGGGCTGATTCCGCCGGCGACGTAGCCCGTCGTGCGCTCCGCCTGCGTCCGGTCGGCCATCCGCACGCGCTTGCCGAGCGCCTTCAGGTCGAGCTGCGACGCGACCGGGACGCACGCGACGGCGAGCTCGCCGTCGGCGGAGACGACGAGCGTCTTGAAGACGCGCGCCGGATCGACGCCCAGCTTCTCCGCGGCCTCGAGCCCGTACGACTCGGCTGCCGGATCGTGCTCGTACTCGTACAAGGCGAAGTCGATCCCGGCGCGCTCGGCCGCCGCGAGTGCAGGGGTCGACGCCATGTCGGTCACCCTAACCAGCCCTCTCGGTACTCTCATCCGCGTGGCGGACAACACCGAAGCCGTGACGATGGACAAGATCGTGTCGCTCTGCAGGCGGCGCGGCTTCGTGTTCCCGTCCTCCGAGATCTACGGCGGCCTCGGCTCGACGTATGACTACGGCCACTACGGCGTCCTGATGAAGAACAACATCCGCGGCCGGTGGTTCCGGACGATGGTGCAGGAGCGCGACGACATGGTCGCCCTCGACTCCGCCGTGATCCTCAACCCGAAGGTCTGGGAGGCATCGGGCCACGTCGCCGGCTTCAGCGACCCGCTCATCGACTGCAGGACGTGCAAGCTGCGCTTCCGGGCCGACCGCCTCGAGGACGCGCACTGCGGCAAGCGCCCGAGCAAGCGGCCGGGCGAGACGCCTGACTGCGACCTCACCGAGGCGCGGCAGTTCAACCTGATGTTCGAGACGCAGGTCGGCGCGATGGAAGACGGCAGCTCCGCTGCCTACCTCCGGCCCGAGACCGCGCAGGGCATCTTCATCAACTTCAAGAACGTGATGCAGCTCGCGCGCCGCAAGCCTCCTTTCGGCATCGCGCAGACCGGCAAGTCGTTCCGCAACGAGATCACACCGGGGAACTTCCTCTTCCGCGTGCGCGAGTTCGAGCAGATGGAGATGGAGTACTTCGTGCCGCCGGACGAGGCGTCGCACTGGTACGAGTACTGGCTCGAGCAGCGCTTCCAGTGGTACCTCGATCTCGGCCTGCGCCGCGACATGCTGCGCATCCGCGAACACGATCCGGAAGAGCGCTCGCACTACTCGAGCGGCACGAGCGACATCGAGTACCTCTACCCCATCGGCTGGCAGGAGCTCGAGGGTGTCGCGAACCGCGGCGACTTCGATCTGACCCAGCACACGACCCACTCCGGCACGAAGCTCGAATGGGTCGGCCAGGACGGCGAGCGGTACACGCCGCACGTGATCGAGCCGGCGGTGAGCATCGAGCGGATCTTCGTGGCGATGATGGTCGACGCATACGACGAAGAGGTCGTCGCCGACCGCGACCGCACCGTGCTGCGCCTGCATCCGCAGATCGCGCCGATCAAGGCGGCGATCCTGCCGCTGGTCGCGAAGAACGAGGAGATGGTCTCGAAGGCGCGCGCGCTCCAGGGCGAGTTGCGGCACCGGCACATGGTCGAGTACGACGACGGCGGCCAGATCGGTCGCCGCTACCGCCGCCAGGACGAGATCGGCACGCCGTGGGCGTTCACGATCGACGACCAGACGCTCGAGGACGACACGGTCACCGTCCGCGAGCGCGACACACTGGCGCAGGAGCGTCTCCCGCTCTCCGGCGTGCGCAGCTGGCTCGAGGACGCGCTCGAGCGTCCCTGGGTCTCGCCGAAAAGCTAGACCGCCGGCAGGCCGCGCTCCATGAGCCGCTCGTTGGGGCCGAAGCCGAGCTTCTCGTAGAGCGCGTGCGCGTCCCGGGTGTGCAGCACCCAGCGGTGGCCGGCGTACGGCCCGTTCTCGACCATCTCGCGCACGAGCTCGACGCCCAGCCCGCGGCCGCGGCACTCGTCGAGCACGTAGACGTCCGCGAGATAGACGAAGCCGGCGCCGTCGCAGTCGACAGCACGGGCGAAGCCGACCTGCCGGCCGTCCTTGTAGAGGCCGACGACGCGGTGGCTCGCGTCGATCAGCTCCTCCTGCCGTTCGCGGGGGCGACCCTTCGCCCAGTACGACTCGCCGCCGATGTAGGCGTACACCGCGTCGCGGTCGATCCGCGTGCGGTCGTCGTCCAGCTCGTATCCGTCGCCGAGGTCCCGCTTCACGCGCTCAATGTACGCAGGCGGAAGCCGCCGTGGTACTCGTACGATGACGTGATCACCTTCAGTGCGTCGCGGCTCGCGCGCTCACCGAGGCCGAAGCCGATGGCATCGGCGAGCGGGCTGCCGAGCAGTGCCTCGATGCCGCGCACGCCTTCCGGGCTGAGGCCGAGCGCCTCCGTGCGGCCGGCGCACGCCGCGCACACGCCGCCGCCGGCGCGCGGCGAGTAGCCGACGAGCGGTACCTCGCCTGTCCCGCACTCGGCGCAGCTCGTCAGGTGCGGCAGGTAGCCGGAGAGCCAGAGCAACTTCAACTGGAACGAGAGCACGAGCGGGTCGAGCGCGGGACGGCTCTCGGACACGGGCGCCTCATCGAGGACGTCGAGGAAGCGCGTCAGGGCCGTGAACGCGCGTTCGTTCGCCTCCTGCTCGCTGAAGAGGCGGAGCATCGCCTCGGCGCCGATCAGGCCGACGGAGAGACGGTAGTAGTCCTCGCGCGTGGCGCTGTGCGGCCGCACGAGCTCGGCGCCGGTCACGGTCTGAAGGTCGCCGGAGCCCTGGTGGAGCATGAGGGCGGCGTGCGAGAGCGGCTCGAGGCGGGCGCCGAAGCGGGATTTCGTCTTCCGGACGCCCTTGGCGACGGCGCCGACCCGGCCGCGGTCGAGCGTGTAGAGATGGAGCACGCGGTCGGCCTCGCCGAGCCGGAACGACCGGAGGACGACGGCCTCGGTCTTGTAGGAGCGGGAGGCCATGCCCATTCAGGCTATCGACGGGAACGGATTGCGCCCGGTATACGTTTACGCCTCAGATGCCTAGGATTCAGATGTATACGACGCGCTGGTGCGGCTACTGCGTCCGCGCCAAGACGCTGCTCGACGGGAAGAAGCTCGAGTACGAGGAGATCCATCTCGACGAGGACGAGGGCTTCCGGCAGAAGCTCCATGAGCTGACCGGTGGCTGGACGGTGCCGCAGATCCTGATCGACGGGAAGCCGATCGGCGGCTATACCGAGCTGTGGCGCCTCGACCGCGACGGCGGGCTCGACGAGTTGCTCGTCGCCTGAGCCTCCGGCTGGCAGGTCGGGCAGAACCACGTTCCCCGGCCGGCCACGCGGATCTTGGCGATCGGCGTGCCGCAGCGGTCGCACGGTTCTCCGCCGCGGCCGTAGACCTTGAACTCGTGCTGCATCGAGCCTGAGCCGCCGTCGGGCAGGGCGTAGTCGCGCAGCGTCGAGCCCTGGCGCGCGATGCCCTGCTCGAGCGACGTGCGCACCGCGCGGTGGAGGCGGCGGAGCTCGTCGCGCCCGAGGCTCTCGGCCGGCCGGAGCGGGTGGATCTTCGCCCGCCAGAGCGCCTCGTCGACATAGATGTT
>JAOPYX010000224.1 GCA_025964535.1 Actinomycetes bacterium
TCGTGCTCGAACGCCTCGCCGACGTCGCGGAGCGGCGAGGCGGGAACGCCGGCGGCTGCGAGCTCCGACTCCCACTCCGCGCTCGTCCGCGTGCGCAGACGCTCCGAGAGCAGGGCCGCGAGCTCCGCACGGTTCCGTACGCGGTCGGGGTTCGTCCGAAAGCGCTCGTCGTCGGGCAGGCCGAGCACACCGCGCAGCCGCTCGTAGAGGCCGTCGCTGCCGGCGACGATCATCAGCGAGCCGTCGCTCGTCGGGAACACCTCGTACGGCGCGATCAGCGGGAACGCCGAGCCGTGACGCCCGGGCGCCTCGCCGGTGGCCGCGTATGCGGCGAGCTGCGACGAGAGCAGCGCGAGCGAGGTTTCGTACAGCGACGTCTCGATCGTGCGGCCGGCCCCGGTGTGCTCGCGCTCGAGCAGGGCGCCGAGGATGCCGATCGCCGCCCACTGACCGGTCGCGAAGTCGATCAGCGACACCCCCGCGCGCACGGGCGGGCCGTCGGCCTCGCCGGTGACGCTCATCAAGCCCGTTGCCGCCTGCATCAGCGGGTCGTACCCAGGCCGGTCGGCGAGCGGCCCGACGGCGCCGTACGCGCCGATCGTGCAGTAGACGAGGCGTGGGTTGCGCGCGCGCAACGCCTCGGCGCCAAGGCCGCGGCGCTCCGCGAGCCCCGGCCGCAGGCTCTGGACGAAGACGTCGGCCTCGTCGACAAGCCGCAACACGACATCGATGTCCTCGCCGAGATCGACGGCGAGCGAGCGCTTGCCGGCGTTCGCTGCGAAGAACAGCACGCCGTCGCCGTCGACGAACGGGGGGCCCCACGCGCGCGCATGATCGCCCTCACGTGGCTCGACCTTCACGACGTCGGCGCCAAGCGCGGCGAGCAGCTGCGTGCACGAGGGGCCGGCGAGCGACGCCGTCACGTCGACGACGCGGATGCCCTTCAGTGGCTCGAAGCTCATCGCGGGTGCACCCAGACGACGGCACGATGACCGGAGGCGAGCTCGACCGTCTCCGTCGGAACGGCGGCGAGCTTCTCGGCCACGCGTGCCGACGGAACGTTCGCGGGATCGATGAGCGAGATCAGGCGTTCGACGCCTCGAGATTCGTAGACCCACGCTCGCACGGCGCTCGCCGCCTCGGGCGCATAACCGCGGCCCCAGTGCTCCTGCGCGAGCGCCCAGCCGAGCTCGACCTCGGCGTCTTCGCCCGCGGCGGCGCGTGACGAGTTCTCCCACGTTCGCGCGTTCCACACGAGCGGTCCGACGCGCCCGAGAAGTCGCCCGTCTTCCTTGCGCACGAGCATGAAGGGGCCCATGCCATTCGCATCCCAGCGCGCGAGCCAGCGCTCCAGGTGCTCGGTGGCGACGGGCAGCCCTCCCGGCTCCGACCCGATCGGACGCATCACCGCCGGGTCGCCGACCATGTCCAGAATCGCCTCCGCATCGTCCAGTTGCGGCATTCGCAGCCGAAGCCGCTCGGTCTCGATGTGCTCGAAGTCGGCGTGTTCGCGCATATCCACGAACCTAACCGCTACCGTCGCCGTCTGTGAACAGACTCGCGCAGGAGACGAGCCCGTACCTCCTCCAGCACGCGGAGAACCCGGTCGACTGGTATCCGTGGGGCGACGAGGCGTTCGACCGTGCCCGCGCGGAGGACAAGCCGATCCTGCTCTCGGTCGGCTACGCGGCTTGCCACTGGTGCCACGTGATGGAGCACGAGTCGTTCGAAGACGACGCCATCGCGGAGCTGATGAACGAGCTCTTCGTCAGCGTGAAGGTCGACCGCGAGGAGCGCCCCGACATCGACGCGGTCTACATGGAGGCCGTCCAGTCCCTGACCGGTCAGGGCGGTTGGCCGATGACCGTCTTCCTGACGCCTGATGGCGAGCCGTTCTTCGGCGGGACGTACTACCCGCCGGAGCCGCGCCATGGCCTGCCGTCGTTCCAACAGCTGCTCGTGGCGGTCGGGGAGGCGTACCGCGATCGCCGCGGCGATGTCGCGCAGCAGGCGCGGACGCTGGTCGAGTCGCTGCAGCGGAGCGGGCGCACGACGCCGTCCGGGGAGCCGCTCACCGCTGAGCTGTTCGCCGAGGCGGAGCGCGTGCTGCGTGCGCAGTACGACCCGCGGTGGGGAGGCTTCGGTCACGCGCCGAAGTTCCCGCCTGCGTCGACGATCGAGTTTCTCCTGCGGCGCGGCGTCTTCGACCTCGCGCTCGGCACGCTCGACGGCATGCGCACCGGCGGCATGTATGACCTCGTCGGCGGCGGCTTCCACCGCTACTCGGTCGACCCGCAGTGGCTCGTCCCGCATTTCGAGAAGATGCTCTACGACAACGCGCTGCTCGCCCGCGCCTACCTGCACGCCTGGCAGGCGACCGGCGACGGGTTCCTGCGCCGCGTGACCGAGGAGACGCTCGACTGGATGCTGCGCGAGCTGCGCCAGGACGAGGGCGCGTTCGCGAGCGCGCTCGACGCCGACTCCGAGGGCGTCGAGGGCAAGTACTACGTGTGGACGCTCGCCG
>JAOPYX010000281.1 GCA_025964535.1 Actinomycetes bacterium
CGGCGACGAGCGCGAGCGCGCACTCGGCCTTCCCCGCGCGCTGGCGATCGGCGCTGAAGCGCATCGCGCCGGCGGCGATGCAGTCGCCGCGACCCGCGCCGCGCTGAACGGCCTCCCACCCGACTACGTCGAGCTGCTCGATCTCGACGGCGTCACCATCCTGGCATCCGCCGCGCACGTCGGCGCCACGCGGCTCATCGACAACGTCATCCTCGAAGGAGAGCTCACATGAGCGACAAGCCTCAACGCTACGCGTCGTGGACGGCCGGCAAGCTGCCACTGCCGGAGCTGATGGAGATGAAGCGCCGCGGCGAGAAGATCGTGATGGTGACGGCGTACGACGCTCCGAGCGGGCGACTCGCCGATGCTGCCGGCGTCGACCTGATCCTCGTCGGAGACTCATCCGGGATGGTCGTTCACGGACGCGAGTCGACCGTCGCAGTGTCGCTCGACGAGATCGTGTTCATGACGCAGTGGGTGACGCGCGGCGCCAAGCGGCCGCTCGTCGTCGCCGACATGCCGTTCGGCTCGTACGAAGCATCGAACGAGCAGGCTGTCGCCAACGCGGTGCGCCTCGTCAAGGATGGGGGCGCGGATGCGGTCAAGCTCGAGCGCGGCGGCACCTCGATCGAGCGCGCACGCGCAATCGTCGACGCAGGCATCGCGGTCATGGGCCATGTCGGGCTGACGCCGCAGACCGCGACCGTGCTCGGAGGCTTCAAGGCGCAGGGCCGCACGGCCGATCGTGCGCAACAACTCGTCGACGATGCGCTCGCCCTGCAGGACGCCGGGTGCTTCGCGGTCGTGCTCGAGGCCGTCCCGGCGCCGGTCGCGCTGGCAGTGACGAAAGCGCTCGCCGTGCCGACGATCGGCATCGGCGCAGGCGGCGACACCGACGGCCAGGTGCTCGTCTGGCACGACATGCTCGGCTACTACGAGGGGCATTCGCCGCGCTTCGTGAAGCGGTACGCCGATCTCGGCGATGCGATCGTCGAGGCGCTCGGCCGCTACGCCGAGGAGGTGCGCAGCGGGGCGTTCCCCGAGGAGCAGCACACGTACGCGATGCCGGACGACGAGCGCGCGGCGTTCGAGAAGACGAAGACTTAGAGGGTCGTCGCGAGCACGATCAGCGCCGGGAACAGCGCGGCGAGCGCAACAGCCCCGGCGGCGCGCACCCACGTCCAGCCGTGCACGGCGCGCACGCCGACGAGCAGCAGCAGCGCGCTCCAGGCGAGGAAGCCGACGAACACCGCGCCGAAGATCGCGTCGCCGCGGCCGTAGTCGTTGCCGCCGGTGCGGAAGAGATCCTGGCCGTACACGAGGATCCGCACCGGCCAGAAGGTCAAGAGCGAGAGGGCGAGTGGCGCGGCGGCCAGCGCAAGAACGTGCCGGGAACGCTGCCACGAGCCGAGGCCGCCCAATCGGCGCGACGCACGGGAGAGCAGCCCACCTCCGATCCAGTAGATCGCGAGCGCATAGAAGACGCCGCCGATGAACGCCCACACGGGGATCAGCGCGACGGACATCGACCCGTCGTTCAGCAGGTGCCGTGCCACAGGCGTGCCCAGCACGCCGGCGATGCCCGCGAGCCCCGCGATCGCCGTGATCGGCTCCTGCCGCGCCTCGAGCGCTTCCTCCGACTCGTCGCGCAACGACGCGAAGACCGCAGTCGGCGCGGCGAGCACGGCGGGCGCCCGAAGCCACCAGCTCCGCTCGAGAGTCGGCCCTCTGACTGCGTCCGTGCTCACACCTGCCAGGGTAGCCTCCTGTCGTGGAGCCGGCCGATCCGCCCGTTACGCCGACGCAGGCACGTGCTGTGAGCTGGTCGCCCCCACGACTCGACGACACGGTCGCCGTCGTCACCGGCGCGAGCCGCGGCGTCGGCAAGGGAATCGCGCTCGCGCTCGGCGACGCCGGAGCCACGGTGTACGTCACCGGCCGCTCGACCGTCGACGAGGCGGCCGCGGAGGTGAGCGCGCGCGGCGGTCGCGGGATCGCGGCACGCACCGATCACACGGACGACGCGCAGGTGGAAGCGCTCTTCGAGCGCGTGCGGACGGAGTCGGGGCGGCTCGATCTCGTCGTCGCGAATGCCTGGGGCGGCTACGAGGGCCACGACTACCGCACGTTCGGCGCGCCGTTCTGGGAGCAGCCGCTGTCGCGCTGGGCGGCGATGTTCGATGCGGGGCTTCGGACCCAGCTCACGACGGCGCGATTCGCGGTACCGCTCATGCTCGAGCAACGCTCGGGCGTGCTCGTGCTCACCGGCGGTTGGGACGACCTGAGTTTCTACCTCGGCAACCTCCCGTACGACGTCTCGAAGGCGGCAACGGTGCGGCTTGTCGCGGGCCTCGCGCACGAGCTCCGCCCGCATGGCGTCGCGGCGGTGGGCATCTATCCCGGATTCACGCGGACGGAGGCAGTGGTCGATGGCTTCGCGGGCGCCGGCATGGAGCCCCCGCCCGAGTCGCACTCGCCCGAGTACGTCGGCCGTGCGGTAGCGCACGTGGCCGCCGACCCCGGCGTGCTCGCACTCAGCGGTACCGGCGCGCAGGCTGCGACCTATGCGAAGCGCTACGGCTTCACCGACGTCGATGGCCGCACGTTCGAGCCATTCGCGATGCCTGCCGAGAACCGGCTCTGGGACGCCGGCCTCTGACCGTCCTGCGCGTCAGGCGGACGCAGAGCGTGCGCTGATCCGCAGACTGTCGAGGATCGCGAGCGCGACCGACGGGTTACCCGAATTCCCCGGGTAGAGATACGCGTAGAAGCTCCGGCCGCCGTCGCGGAAGCTGAGGAGCCACCCTTTCCCG
>JAOPYX010000246.1 GCA_025964535.1 Actinomycetes bacterium
AGCTACCTTTTCCATTCGCCTCGAAAGGCTAATGGGCTATCCGGTATTAATTCGAGTTTCCCCGAGCTATCCCGGTACCAAGGGTGGATTACTCACGTGTTACTCACCCGTTCGCCGCTGTCCCCAACCCCGAAGGGTTGGTTCTCGCTCGACTTGCATGTGTTAAGCGCGCCGCCAGCGTTCGTCCTGAGCCAGGATCAAACTCTCCGTGAAGATAAATGCCGGCTGATCACCGGGAAACCGCTTACGCGATTCCTTCGGTAGGGCCGGCGGTCTTTTCACTTGAGCTTGTGCTCAAAGTCTCGGCACAGCGATGGTCTGCTGCCCTTGACGAGTTAGTTGATTCCTCTTCCCTGCCACGGCAAGCCGCAGCCGAGTCGAGGTCTCGACGTAAACGCACGCTGTTGAGTTTTCAAAGACCAGGCCGTTGTGAACGGCGTAAAAAAAGCCCCGACTCGCGCCAGAGGCCTCAGAACTTCGGACGATCGTGATTCCGAATCTCTCTAAGGCTCTCCGTTGTTAGTCGCTATCGCAGTGAAGTTGCACTGCATGACTCTCCTACGCTGTCCTCGCGGGCAGCCGGGGCATAGTAGCAGCGCGAGCCCGCATGTCAAGCGATGTGCAGACGCACGAACTGACGCTTGCCCGCCTGCACGAGGGCGCCGTCGAGCGCGGCCGGGTCCAGCTCGTAGCCGGCCGGCGGCTCGCCGTCGACCTTCACCCCGCCCTGGTCGATCTGCCGCCGCCAGTGGCTCGAGGACTGGCCGAAGACCGCCTGGAGCACGGCAGGCAGGTAGACCGGCCCACCGCCGTCGGCCTCGAACGTCGCGTCGGGCACGTCGGCCGGAGCCTCGTGCCGCCTGACGACCCGCGTGAAGTGCTCCTCGCCCGCCCTGGCGCCCTCCTCCCCGTGCCAGCGCGCGGTGATCCGGCGCGCGAGCTCGAGCTTCCAGTCCATGGGGCTCTCGGGGTGCCCGCCTCCGCCAGCGACGAGCTCCCACCACTGGGGCAGCGCCTCGTCGGGGATCGACATCGTCTTGCCGAACATCTCCTCGGGCGGGTCGTTGATCCCGATGTAGTTGTCCTTCGACTTCGACATCTTCTCCGTGCCGTCCAGCCCGACGAGCAGCGGATACGTCACGACGACCTGCGGCTCGAGGCCGTAGCGCTCCATCACGTCGCGGCCGGTGAGGAGGTTGTAGAGCTGGTCGGTGCCGCCGATCTCGACGTCCGCCTCGATCGCAACGGAGTCGTAGGCCTGCATGGGCGGGTACAGGAGCTCCGAGAGCGAGACCGGCTCGCCGGCGGCGAACCGCTTGGCGAAGTCGTCCCGCTCGAGCAAGCGCGCCACCGTGAGCGTGCGCGTCAGCCGTACCACCTCGGCGAATGTGAGCTTGCCGAGCCACTCGCCGTTGAAGCGCATCTCGGTGCGCTCCTCGTCGAGGACGCGGAAGACCTGCCCCGCGAACTGCTTCGCATTCGCGTCGAGCTCCTCGTCCGAGAGCACCGGACGCTCGGCGGAGCGGCCGGAGGGGTCGCCGATCCGGGCGGTGTAGTCGCCCACGATGAGCACGACCGTGTGGCCCGCGTCCTGCCACTCGCGCAACCGGTCGAGCACGACCGCGAAGCCGAGATGCACGTCCGGCGAGGTCGGGTCGATGCCGAGCTTCACGCGGAGCGGCCGGCCTTGCTTCAGCTTGCGCTCGAGCTCGCCCTCCGGGAGGACGTGCACCGCATGGCGCGTCGGCACGAACGATTCCACGGAGGCGAGTCTAGTAATACCGTCGTCGAGTGAACCGGCAACGGCATCCGCGCGAACGAGAGACGTGACCCGCGAGCTTGCGCATCTCTCGGACGAGGCGCTCGTGCTCCTGGCCGCGCGCTCCGAGCAGACGGCGCTCGGCGAGCTGTACGACCGCTACGGCCGGCCCGCATACGGGCTCGCGCTGCGCGTCCTGCGCGACGAGTCGCTCGCCGAGGACGCCGTGCAGGAGGCGTTTCTTGCGCTCTGGCGCACCGCATCGAGGTTCGTGCCGGAGCGTGGCAAGGCCAGTACCTGGATCCTGACGCTCGTCCACCGCCGGGCCGTCGATCTCGTGCGGCGCGAGGAGCGGCGCCGTGCCGACGCCCTCGACGACGCGCATGTGCCTGCGGACAGCGTCGGCGGCGCGGACGACGAAGCGTGGCTCCGCCTGCAGCGCGAGCGGGTGCAGGCCGCGCTGCGCCAGCTCCCCGACCAGCAGCGCGAAGCACTCGAGCTCGCCTACTACGGCGGCTTCACGCAGTCCGAGCTGGCGGAGAGGCTCGGACAGCCGCTCGGTACGATCAAGACCAGGATGTTCACCGGCCTGGCGCGCCTGCGCGTCTTGCTTGGCGACCCAGGGATGGAGACGGCATGGACCTCCACGAGCTGACCGCCGCCTACGCCCTCGACGCGCTCGATGCGCACGAGGCACGCGAGTACGAGGCCCACCTGTCGCACTGCGAACGCTGCCGGGACGAGCTGTCGACGCTCGCAGAGCCTGCCACCGCGCTCGCCTGGGGTGCGGAGCCGGCGACACCGCCTGCGGCACTACGCGGACGGATCATCGAGGCGGCCGCGGCCGAGCGTGCGAACGTCGTCCCACTGCGCCGCCAGCGGCTCTTCCGGGCCACCAGCGCGGCCGCCGCCGTCGCAGCGTGCGCGGCCGTCGGCCTCGGCCTCTGGGCGAACTCGCTCCACCGCTCGCTCCACGCCGCTCGGTCGGCGGCGGCCTCAGACGCCCGAGCGGTCGAGATCCTCGCCGACCCCGCGGCGCGACACATCCCGGTAACAGGCGTGCACGGCATGGTCGCAGTCGACGCGACCGGACAGGGCGCCCTGATGCTGAAGCAGCTTCCGGCCGCTCCGCCCGGCAAGACCTACGAGGCCTGGGTGATCGCGCCCGGCGGTTCCCCGAAGCCGGCCGGGATGTTCCAGGGCGGCGGAACGATGACGGTCGTCCGCCTGCAGAAGGCAGTGCCGAAGGGCTCCACCGTCGCCGCGACGATGGAACGCGCCGGCGGCGTCGACGCCCCCACCGAGGTGCCGGTCTTCAGCGCTCGCGCCTGATCCCGGCGCTGCGGCGGTACAATCGCGCCGCTCCGTGCTGCTGCGCAGAAAACGCTCCGAGCCGGCGGTTCCGCGCCGGCGCAGGCGCCGGATTCGCAAGCTTCGCCTCCTCGCCCTCATGGGCGTGCTCGGCTTCCTTGCGGTCACGGCGTTCGCCTACGGCACTGTCGTCGCCGTGGGCGAGCAGGTGAGCGGGCTCGACCCGTTCGCGCAGCAGCACCAGCAAGTCGATGGCTACGTCTACGCCGCCGACGGTCACACGGTCCTCGCCGTGCTGCGCGGATCGCAGAGCCGCGTGCTCGTGAAGAGCGACCAGATCTCCGCCTGGATGAAGCAGGCGATCGTCGCGACCGAAGACCGACGCTTTTACGAGCACCGCGGAATCGACATCCGCGGCATGGCCCGCGCGCTCTGGGCGGACGTCCGCCACAACGCGGCGGTGCAGGGCGGCTCGACGATCACGCAACAGTTCGTCAAGAACCAGCTCACGGGATCGCAGAGGTCGATCACGCGGAAGCTCAAGGAAGCCGCGCTCGCGTGGCAGCTCGAGCAGAAATGGTCGAAGGACAAGATCCTGACCTCGTACCTCAACACCATCTACTTCGGCAACGGGACCTACGGCGTCGAGCGCGCCTCGCGCACGTACTTCGGGCACAGCGCGAGCAAGCTCACGCCGTGGGAAGCCGCGCTGCTCGCGGGCATCCCGGCCGACCCCAGCCGCTACGACCCTGTAGCGCATCCGACGGCGGCCAAGGGACGGCGCACGGTCGTGCTGCGGCTGATGCTGCAGCAGGGCGTGATACCCCTCGCCGACTATCGGCGCTACGTGCGCGAGCCGATGCCACGTCCGCAGGATGTGCACCTGTCGGGGGTCATGGGACAGGCGCCGTACTTCGGCGAGTACGTCAAGCAGCAGCTGACGGCGGACAAGCAGTTCGGTCCGAAGGGCGTCTACGGGGGCGGCTATCGCGTCCACACGACGATCGACCTCCAGCTCCAGAAGCTCGCTGCCAAGGCCGTGAAGAAGTACCTGCCGAGCTCGAGCGGGCCGCAGGCCGCACTGGTCGCGATCAACCCGAGCACCGGCGCCGTGCTCGCGATGTACGGCGGCGCGAACTTCCACCAGAGCCAGTTCAATCTCGCGGTCCAAGGCGAGCGGCAGCCGGGCTCGTCGTTCAAGCCGTTCGTGCTGGCGACCGCGCTGAAGGAGGGCATCTCACCGCTCACGACCTTCACGTCGAAGCCGATCTCGCTCTTCCTCGGCGACAAGTACTGGAACGTGCACAACTACGAGGGCGAGTACCTCGGGCCGATCGACCTCACGAAGGCGATCTCCGCGTCGGACAACTCCGTGTTCGCGCAGCTCACACAGGTCGTCGGGCCGCCCAACGTCGTGCGGACGGCGCACCAGCTCGGGATCACGAGCAGGCTCGACGGCGTGCTCTCGATCGGTCTCGGGACGCAGATCGTGAACCCGCTCGAGATGGCGCGCGCGTACGCGACGTTCGCGAACGGCGGTTACCGGATCGACGGCAAGGTCTTCGGCGACAAGCCGCGAGCGGTGACGAGCATCGCCGACTTCAACGGGAAGACGCTGTACTCGAACGACCCTGTGAAGCACCAGGTCCTGACGGCGGCCGAAGACGAGTTGCTGACGCAGCTGCTCGAGGGCGTCGTCACGTCGGGCACGGGCACGGCGGCTGCGCTCCCCGGCCGGACGGTCGCCGGGAAGACCGGCACGACGGAGAACTATGGCGACGCCTGGTTCGTCGGCTACACCCCGCAGCTCGTGACTGCGGTCTGGGTCGGCTACCCCGACAGCCTCCGTCCGATGCTCACCGAGTTTCACGGCCGTTCGGTCGCCGGCGGAACCTTCCCTGCGCTGATCTGGAAGGCGTTCATGCAGTCGGCGCTCAATACGATGCACGCCGCGCCTGAGACGTTCGCGTCTCCTCCCTACCTGTCCGTCGTGAGCCGCCGCGTGACCTACCGCAACGGCCGGGTCGAGCTGGACAACGGCCAGTGCCGCAACTCGACGCTCGTCGTCTACTTCAGCGGCCAGGGACCGTCGACGACGGCGAGCTGCAAGCTGAACGAGGTCCAGGTGCCGAACGTCGTCGGGCTGAGGTCGTCGATCGCGCGCCTGCGGCTGCAAGCACAGCCGCTGACGCCGCAGGTGATCTACAAGCCGGCGACGCCCGGACAGCGCGTCGGCACGGTGTTGACGCAGTTCCCGAGATCCGGGAGCCTCTCGTCGTACAGCAAGGTCACGATCGTGCTCGCGAAACCGCTGCACGGACTCGTGCCGCGCGTCGTCGGGCTGAGCCTGTCGGCGGCGCGCGCGAATCTCGGCCGGGCGAAGCTCCGGGCGACCGTTCGGTTCGCTGCCGCGACGAAGAAGACGCGGGCGGCGGCCGGGCACGTGCTGTCGCAGCAGCCGCTGCCGGGCGTGGCCGCGGCACCGGGCCTGACGGTCCACCTCGTCGTCGCTCGTTAGACCTTCGTAGAAGCTCTAACAGAACAAGCACGGGCTGCCGGGCCGCGCTGTGCACGCGCGCTGCGGCGTCCTCAGTCGGGCCGATAGAAAACCATTATCGACCCTCCCTGCGTCCTTGCATCGCACGCACCCATCGCACCCCGTCAGCGCGTGGTCATTCTGTTAGAGCTTCTTAAAGCCGCCGGCTGAGAAACGGCGAGCCCTCGAGGCCGTAGCGCCACGTGAGCTCGGTGGCGCGCGCGATGCCTATCCGCGGCCCGGTGGCGATCGCCGGCGTCTCGCGACGTGCGAGCAACTCGAACGGCGGCGCGTCGAGTGGCAGGCCGTCATGGTCGCGAGTGATCGCGAGCGCCTGGCAGAGCTTCCCCGGGCCCGAGCAGAGCGCGCGTTCCGCCTCGAGGCCGCGACGCACGCGCATCGCGTCGAGCCCGTGCTCCGGCAGGAGTGCGCGGATCAGCACGGCCTCGGCACGACCGGGTGTGTCACAGACGAAGTTCAGGCACCAGTGGATCCCGTACGAGCGATAGACGTACGCGTACCCGGGCGGGCCGAACATCACGGCGTTTCGCGGCGTCCGGCCCCGGAACCCGTGGCTCGCCGGATCTTCCTGGTCGTACGCCTCGACCTCGACGATCGGGCCGCCGACGCCGTCGACGAGCAACGTGACGCCGATCAGGTCGGGAGCGACCTCGTGGACGGAACGGGCGAAGAACTCGCGCCCGAGCCGGCTTGCTCGAACGGTCAAAAGAGGTGTTCGGCCTCGGGCGGTCGTGCGGTCTTCTCGAGCACCCGGCGTGCGCGCCGGCCCAGATCGCCGAGGTCGACGCGCCCTTCTTCGACCGCAGCAGCGAGCCGCTCGGCAAGATCGAGGGCGTCGTCGAGCACGGGGCTCGCGCCCGCGCCGTCGTGGCCCATCTCGGCGAGGATCGTTCGCTCGGTGCGCGACGCGACGACCGGGTCGGGCACTCCGTCGACCCACACCCGCGTCCGCCGGCCGTGGCCTCGCTCCGCACCTTCGAGCGGCTCGAGCGCGTAGATGCGGTCGGCGCGTGCCCACTTGCCGAAGCCCAGCGAGATCATCCGTGGCGACCGCTCCGCCATGGCTGGACGCTACTCGAAGAAGGTGTCGTCGTGCGAGTACGGCGGCGCACAGCAACAGAGGATGCGCAGGTCGCTCGTCCCGTTGTTCTCGAGCTGGTGCCACGCGCCGGCCGGGATGAGCACGGCGTCGCCGGGCCGGACGTACGTCGTCTCGCCGTCGACCTCCATCTTCCCCTGGCCCTTGAGCACGAAATAGATCTCCTCCGTGACGCGGTGGTAGTGGCGCTCGGTCGCCTGCTCGACCTCGAGCGTCGCCTCCGCGAGGCTCTGCACCTCGGTGTGGTGCAGCTCACGGATCGTCGAGCCGTCCTTCGTCACGAACGCCTCCACGCCGTCGATCGAGGTGACGTCCATCTACGAGGCCAGCGCCGCGGCGAGCTCGCGCGCGACTCGCTCTTGCGCGTCCTGTTCGAGCGCGGTGAAGAAGGGCAGCGCGAGCGTGCGGGAGCTCGCGTCCTCCGACACGGGACAGAGCCCTTCCGCGTAGCCGTACCGCTCGCGGATGTACGACTGGAGATGGATCGACGGCAGATAGCGGTTGAAGCCGATCGACTCGCGCTCGAAGTGGGCGATCACCCGCTCACGTACGTCGTTGTCGGCGAGCTTCACGACGTAGACGAACCAGGAGCGCTCGTGATCCTCGTCGTCGGCGCACGGAACTTCGACGCCGTCGATGCCGGCGAGCAACGCGTCATACCGTCTCGCGACGGCGGCGCGCAGCGAGAGGATCTCGTCGAGCTTCTCGACCTGGCCGAGGCCGAGCGCCGCATTGATGTCGCTCATGCGGTAGTTGAACCCGAGGCGCACGTGGTCGAGCCAACCGCCCGAGTCTCCGCGGCCCTGGTTGCGGAGGGAGCGGAGCAATCGCCACTCCTCTTCGGAGTGCGTGGTGATCATCCCGCCCTCGCCCGTCGTCATCTGCTTGTTCGGATAGAAGGCGAAGACGGCGGACGGGCCGTGCGAGCCGAGCTGCGCGCGCTTGTACTTCGCTCCGAGCGCCTCGCACGAATCCTGGACGAGCGCGAGGCCGTGCTTCTCGGCGATTGCCCGCAACGGGTCGAGCTCGCAGGGGTACCCGTAGATGTCGACTGCGACGATCGCCTTCGTGCGCGGCGTGATCGCGGCTTCCACTGCCGCCGGGTCGAGGTTCAACGTGCGCGGGTCGATGTCGGCGAAGACCGGCACGGCTCCTTCGTAGATGAAGCAGTTCGCAGACGCCGCGAAGGAGTACGGCGACGTGATCACCTCGTCGCCATCTCCGATTCCGGCCGAGATACAGAGCAGGTGCAGTCCGGCAGTCCCCGAGGAGACGGCGGCCGCGTACGGTGCGCCCACCTGCTCGGCGAACGCCTCCTCGAACCGGTCGATCATCGGCCCGAGCGACAGCCGGCCCGACCGCAATACCTCCAGCACGAGCTCCTCGTCGCGGGCGTCGACGTACGGCCCCGAGAGCGGGACCGGGATCACCTCTTGCTTCACGCTTGGGTCTTGGCGGCCGGCGCGTACTCGAGCCATTGCGACCACCGGTCGCTGCGCCCGTGCACCGTGTCGAGGTACGCCTGCTGGATCTCCACCGTCACGGGACCGGGCCGGCCGATCACGTGATCGTCGACCTCGCGGATCGGCGTCACCTCGGCGGCGGTGCCGACCATGAACACCTCGTCGGCGAGATAGAGGTCGGTGCGGATCAGCGGCTTCTCGACGACGGTGTGACCGAGGTCCTGCGCGATCTGGATCACGGTGTCGCGCGTGATGCCGACGAGGATCGACGCAGAGAGGTCGGGCGTATACAGGACGCCGTCCTTGACGATGAACAGGCTCTCGCCGGAGCCGTCCGCGATGAAGCCGTCGGCGGTGAGGAGGATGGCCTCGTCGTACCCGGCGCGGTTCGCCTCGCCGACGGCGAGCATCGAGTTGATGTAGACACCCGTCGCCTTCGCCGCGTGCGGGATGACGTTCGGGCCGACGCGCTGCCAGCTCGATACCTTGACGCGGATGCCCTCGCGCATGCCTTCCTCGCCGAGATACGAGCCCCACGGCCACGACATGATCGCGACGTCGATCGGGTTGTCGCGCGATGCGACCCCGAGCTGCCCGTAGCCGCTGTACGCGATCGGGCGCAGATAACAGGACGGCAGGCCATTGGCACCGACGACGTCCCACGTCGCGGCCTTGAGCTCGTCGACGGAGTACGGGATCTCGAGATAGAGCAGCTTCGCCGAGTCGTGCAGGCGCTGCATGTGCTCCGTCAGGCGGAAGACTGCGGGGCCGCGATCGGTCTCGTACGCGCGAATGCCTTCGAAGACGCCCGACCCGTAGTGGAGCGCGTGCGTGCCGACATGAATGGTCGCGTCGGCCCAGTCCACGAGCTCGCCGTTCATCCAGATCTTGCTTGTCTCCTGCATCGGGGTCTCCTCGGTCGTCGGACGGCGGCCTGCGCCGGAATGCTACCGGGCGATTCCTTCGGCGAGATCGACGGGCATCGCACCTGCGAGGCGCATCAGATCCATCGGCGCGAGCCCGGCCATGTGGCGGGTGGAGCCGGCACCGATCCAGACGACGTCCTGGAGCAGCAGCTCCCGGTCGAGCAGCACGCGCTCGACGTTCGGCGCCGGGAACGGCGCGACCGCGCCGGGCTCGAATCCGGTGGCTGCGACGACCTCGTCCGGCCGGGCGATCCGCGCGTTGCCGGCGCCCACCACCGCAGCGATCTTTGCCGCGTCCGCGCGCCGGTCGCCGGGAACGAGCGCGAGCACGGGGCTGCCGTCACAGACGAAGACGATCGACTTGACGATCTGCGCAGCCTCGCACCCGATTGCGCGTGCGGCCGCGCCCGCGGTCGGCGTGCCGCGCGAGAACTCCTCCAGCCGCACGTCGGCGCCGCGCTCGCGGACGATTGCCGCGACGCGCTCGACGGGCTCAGGCCAGGCGCGCATGCACCCGAGCGTACCGCCGCAACCGAAACCGAGTCTCGGCCGTTGTCTGGACGGGAGACGACGAAGGGAGACGAAATGGACGACAAGGTCAAGCGGGCCCATACGGAGGCCCTGTTCCGCGACGTCAACGAGCGGATCGCCGAAAGCGCGCAGCGGTTCGAGGCAGACAGCACGCAGTTCGTCTGCGAGTGCGCCGACCCGGGCTGCGTCGACCGCGTCGAGGCGACGCTCGACGAGTACGAGGAGGTGCGCTCCGACGGGGCGACGTTCATGCTGACCCCCGGGCATCTCGACGAGGACATCGAGCGCGTGGTCTCCGACCGCGGGCGCTTCCACGTCGTCGAGAAGGTCCAGCGGACCGTGCGCGCCACGGTCAAGCGGCTCGACCCGAGGACGGCGTGACGGCGGCTAGGCCGCGGGGCCGAGCTCGATGACGCGCGCGTCGTCGAACCCTTCGGCCCGGATCCGCTCGACGAGCTCGTCGGGCGGCCGCGTGTCGACCGACAGCACCATCAGCGCCTTGCCGCCGCGGCGCGACCGCGAGACGCTCATGTTGGCGATGTTGACGCCCGCCTCGCCGAACACCGTGCCGACCTTGCCGATCACGCCGGGCACGTCGTCGTAGCGGAAGAGCACGAGCAGAGGCGAGAGCTCGATCTCGAGATCGAACCCGAGCGCATTCACGAGCCACTGACGGTGGTCGCTGCCGATCGTCGTGCCTGCCACACGGATCTTCTCGTCACCGGTCCGGATCTCGACACGGAGGAGGTTCGTATAGTCGCGCGCCGACTGCAACCGCTCTTCGCGCACCTCGATGCCGCGCTCGCGTGCGATCGAGGGCGCGTTCACATAGTTCACGGGACGATCTGCGCGGCCCTGGAAGGCGCCGTTCAGCGCGGCCACGGTGAGGAGCCGCGTGTCGTGGTTCGCGAGACCGCCATACGACGTGAGCACGATCTCGTCGGCCTTCCCGGCCGCGAGCTCCAGCGCGAGGCGGCCGAGCTTCGACGCAAGCGGGATGTATGGGCCCAGGGCCTCGAGGTCCTCCTTGCCGATCACGGGGATGTTCACCGCGTTCGTGACAAGGCCGCCGTCGAGCGCCGCCACGACCTGCTCGGCGACGATCACGCCCGCACGGTCCTGCGCCTCGTCGGTGGACGCTGCGAGGTGCGGGGTCACGACGACGTTGTCGAGCTCGAGCAGCGGTCCCGAGTATGGCTCCGAGGAGAACACGTCGAGCGCAGCGCCTGCGACCTTCCCCGACTGGAGCGCCGCGAGCAGCGCGTCCTCGTCGACGAGCTCGCCGCGCGCGGCGTTCACGAGCCGCACGCCGTCCCGCATGGCGGCAAACGCGCCCGCGTCGATGGAACGCCGTGTCTCCGGCGTGAGCGGGGAGTGCAACGTCAGGAACTCCGCCGCCGCGTAGACCTCGTCGGTCGTCTCGACGCGCTCGACGCCCAGCTCGCGGAATCGCTCCACCGAGACGAACGGGTCGAACGCGACCACGCGCATTCCGAGCCCGAGCGCACGACGGGAGACCTGCTGCCCGATTCGCCCGAAGCCGAGCACGCCGAGCGTCTTGCCGGCGAGCTCGATGCCACCGTGCTGCTTGCGCTCCCAGCGGCCCTGCTTGAGCGCAGCATGCGCCTGCGGAATGTTGCGCGCGAGCGCGACGAGCAGGCCGATCGTGTGCTCGGCCGCGGAGACGACCGTCGACTCGGGTGCGTTCGCGACGACGATGCCGCGCCGGGTCGCCGCGTCGACATCGACGTTGTCGACCCCCACTCCGGCTCGCCCGATCACCTTCAGGTTCGTGGCGAGAGCGATCAGCTCGGCCGTGAGCTTCGTCGCGGACCGCACGACGATCGCGTCGTAGCGGTCGATGATCTCCGTGAGCTCGCTGTCGCCGTCGACGTCTACGTCGAAGCGGGAGCGGAGCAGCTCGACCCCGGCGTCGGCGATCGACTCGCGTACGAGGACTCGGGCCGTCACTCGGTCAAGCCGTGCCGGTGTCAGCTACGGGCGCGTGCTCGTACGCTTCGAGCGCCGCGGTCACCGCAACGCCGCGCTCGATGTCTGCACCGAGATCGGTGAGCAGGAGCTCAACGGCCCCGAGCTGAGCAGTGATGTCGAATACGTCGAACCAGCCGATGTGTCCGAGCCGGAAGATCGTTCCTTTCAGGCTCCCCTGCCCGTTCGCGATCGTCATACCGAAGCGGTCGCGAAGTCCCTTGACGACGTCGTCGGAGCTGACGCCCTCGGGTGCGCGGATCGCCGTGACGACGGCGCTGCGGTCCTCGTCGGGCGAGAAGAGCTCGAGGCCCATCGCCTTCGCGCCGGCGCGGCAGGCGCGCCCAAGACGAATGTGCCGGTCGAGAACGGCTTCGAGGCCCTCTTCGAGCAAGAGCCCGAGGGCGACGTCGAGTCCCGCGACGAGGGATACGGACGGCGTGAACGCTGCGTCGAGCTTTGCCTGCGCCTTGCGCGTCCGCTCCCAGTCGAAATAGAAGCGCGGAGACGTTCCGGTCGCCGCAAGAGCGGCCTCGGAGACCGCGCACAAGCCGAGCCCGGGCGGCGTCATGAGCGCCTTCTGCGAACCGGAGACGACGACGTCGAGACCCCACGCGTCGGTCTCGCAGCGCACTGCACCGAGGCTCGACACTGCATCGACGACCGTGAGCGCGCCCGCTTCCTTCGCGACCGCGGCAATCGCCTGAATGTCGCTGACGACGCCCGTGGACGTCTCGGAGTGGACGATCCAGACCGCTTTCGCCTCGCGCTCACCCAGCCGCGCGCGCACGTCCTCCGGATCGGGCGTCTCGCCCCACTCGTAGCGCAGGTGGTCGACGTCGGCGCCGTAGCCGGCCGTCATGGTCGCCCAGCGCTCGCCGAAGTTGCCGGCCGATACGACGAGGTGCGGCTCACCGGGCGAGACGAGGTTCGCGACCGCCGACTCGAACGCGCCGGTGCCCGACGCCGTATAGAGGAGCACGTCGCGCTCGGTGCGGCAGACCTCGCGCAGCCGCGTCAGGCAGCTCTCGTAGATCGGCCTGAAGTCGGGGCTGCGATGGTGGACGATCGGCGCCGCTTGCGCAGCGAGCACCTGCGGCGGGACCGGCGTCGGACCGGGAGTGAACAAATACTTCTTGCCTGCCATCTCCTCCGAGATTAGCGATGACGGCGGAGGGCGATTCACATGCTGGAACAGAGCACCCGTCGTTGCGGCCTAACCTAGGTGTGCCGATGGACGCGATCGTCGCATTTGCCACCGCTCTGCTCGCCTTGCGTCTCGCGGGCGACCTCGCGCGACGATGGCGGATGACGCGACGGCCGGAGCTCGCCTGGTGGGCCTGGTCGCTCGCGGCGTACGCGATCGCGGCGGCGGCGATCGCCTGGGGCGAGTCGGCGGGATGGGATGCCCGCGCGTTCCGCGTCTACTACGCAGCCGGTGCCCTGCTGACCGCGCCGCTCCTCGGCGCCGGGTCACTCGTGCTGGCAGGCGTGCCACGCGTGCGAACCGTCGCGCTCGTCTTCGCGGGCCTGGCGGTCGGCGTCTCGCTCGCGGTGCCGGTGCACGGTGCATTCGCCGCGCACGGGATCCCCGCAGCGCAGGACCATCTCGCCTTCCTACCGGGGCGCCTGCTGGCGATCGCCGCGAACGTGCTCGGCACGCTCGCGGTCGTCGGTGTGGCGCTCCGGTCGATCCGCCGTCGTCCCCTCGGCAACACCTTGATCGTCCTCGGCGTCGCGGCGGCGGCAACCGGGAGCGGCCTTGCAGGTCTCGGGGCCGCCGGAACGGCGCTTGGCATCGCCGCAGGAGCAGTGCTGCTCTACGCCGGCTTCGTCATGCCCACGGGACTGCCGCGACGGCTCACCGCCGAGCCCTCGGGCTGACGTCTGCTCTGGCGGCCCCGCCGCCGCCCTTCACACTTTCTTAACCGAGGTATCGCTACGGTGACTTGGCAACGCATAGACGTGCCGCCGGTGCGGTCCTCCGTCCAGGGGACAAGCCCGTCGGCCTCCGACAGTGCACGCAATCACTGAAGCGAATCACTTGGGGGTGGTTTTACTTGCGGCGTTCTATCACGGCTTCGGCTGGGCTCTTTGCCGTGGCCATAGCCATGGCCCTGGGGCTGACAGGAGTCCAGGCATCACAAGCTCAAACGACACAAAAACAGACGGCACAGGTGCTCGGGCACGACGCACTCGCCTACTACGGCGGCGAGATCGCGCGTTTCCAGAAGCAGACGTGGCATTGGCAGCGCTTGATCGGGGCCTCGCTGACGCCTCCGGTCAAGCGCAGGCTCGCGCACCTCTCCCCGTCCGCCATCCAGCAGACGGCCGCGGACTGGCGGCACCGGTCGGCGCACGTGCAGAAGGTGGCCCAGCATCCACCGCATCTGCAGCAGTTCCTCTGCATCCACCACTACGAGGGGAGCTGGACGGACACGGGCAGCCCGTATTACGGCGGGCTCCAGATGGACCGCTCGTTCCAGCAGAGCTACGGCGGCTGGCTCTATGCCAGCAAGGGAACGGCCAACCACTGGTCGCCGCTCGAGCAGATCTGGGTTGCCGAGAAAGCGCTCAAGAGCAGGGGTTATTACCCCTGGCCGAATACGGCGAGGTTCTGCGGACTGCTGTAGTCGCGTGACGCCGACGTCGCGGTGACATCGCCGTGACTTGACAATGACATCATGGTGATGTCATGATGAGGTCATGCAGATCGAAGGCTACGTCCAGGCAATCCGCGACGACCTCGTTCGCGTCGCCGCCGTCGGCGACGAGTCCACTGCCCGCGCGGCTGAGTTGCTCGCCGTTGCGCTCGAGTCCTCCCTCGCCCGGCGCCTGCAAGAGGCGCTGGGCGAGGCGGCGCTCGAGCTCTCGAGCCAGCTCGACAACGGGCGTATCGAGGTCCGGATCGCCGGCGGCGACCCGGAGCTCGTGCTCGTGCGGGACGAGGAACCCGCCACCGCAGAGCCCGCCGACGAGGCGTTCACGGCCCGGATCACGCTCCGGCTGCCCGAGAGCCTGAAGGCGCGGCTCGAAACCGCGGCGACCCGCGAAGGGGTCTCCGTCAACACGTGGCTCGTACACATGCTCCACCACGCGGCCGAGCCGCGCAGCCACAGCGGCGGCAGTCGCCGCCGCCTCACCGGCTACGGCCGGAGCTAAGGAGCTCGTCATGCCCGACATCCCCAAGCACACGTCCGCTCCCGGCGACCCACGCTGGTCCTACGACGACCCCTCCGGCGTTCCCGAGACACCGCTTGCCGTGCGCGTCCCCGAGACGCTCCGCGGCGGCGTCGAGCGGGCCGCTGCACGCGAGGGCCTCAGCCCCGGTGAATGGCTGATCACGCTCGTCACGAAGGGCGTGCTCTCCGGCCCCACGACGCCGAAGGCGGCCTGATCATGGCCGAGCATCGCTTCGACACTCCCGAGCCGGTCGAGCTCGATATCCAGATCCCCGCCGGCGACATCCGCGTCGAGACGATCGACGGCGACGAGTCGTTCGTGACGGTGACCGGCGCCGAAAAGCTCGTCGAGGAGACCCGCGTCTCGTTCGACGGGAGCCGGCTCGCCATCCAGCACAAGAACAAGCGGCCATTCGGCATCACGATCTCGATCGGCGAGTTCAGCTTCGGGAGCGAGCGGGGCCTGCAGATCGACGTGAAA
>JAOPYX010000305.1 GCA_025964535.1 Actinomycetes bacterium
TGAAGTTTGCGGTCGGCGCGATGCTGACGACGTTCGGCATCTTCTGGTCGGCCGAAGGCGCGGGCGCGAGCTGGCCCGGCGCGGACGCCTCGCTGCCGGTGATCCTCGCCTTCGTGCTCGCGCTCTCTTTCGCGGCCGTCGCCACGCTGCGGCGCCGTCGGGTCTCCCTCGCGTGAAACGCATCCGGGCGTTCGCGTACTTCTGGTGGGACTTCGTCGTCGGCGACGACTGGCGCGCCGCCGCAGGCGTCGTGTTCGCCATCGGCATTACGGCGCTGTTGGTCCACTCCGCAAGCATTAACGCTTGGTGGCTGATGCCGGCCGCCGTCGCCGCCGTGCTCTGGCTCTCGCTGCGCCGCGCAACCCGCTGATCTGTTTCGTCGCGGAGCGGAATGTGTTCCGCGCAGCAGTGATCCGCCGGCCGCGAGCGCAGCACCAGAAGGGGGCCCACGGGGGAAACTGGTTTCCCCCGTGAAGCGAGCGAAGCGAAGCGTTATCCCGTAACGCGGCGAGCGCCGACGTATGTCGACGCGTACCAGCCCGAGAGGCTGGAGATCTGGACGACGGTGCCGGAATGCGGTGCGTGGATGAACTGGTCGCCGCCGATGTAGAGGCCGACGTGACCCAGCCCGTCGAAGAAGACGAGGTCGCCCGGCTGGAGATCGCCCCGGGACACCGGCACGCCGACGTTCCACTGTGCTCCGGTGTAGTGCGGAAGGCTCACGCCCATCTGTCCATACGCGTAGGCGACGAGGCCTGAGCAGTCGAAGCCGCTCGGGCTCGAGCCGCCCCAGACGTAGGGGACGCCGAGGTAGCGCATCGCGATCCCGACGACGCCCGTGTATTGCGACGGCGGCGCCACCGAGCCGTCCGGCGTCGCGGCTGAGGCGCCGATGCCGTTCTGAAGTTGAAGCTGGTTCGCCGTCTGCGCCGCGTCGAGCCGGGCTTGCGCCGCGTGCGCCAACGCGAGGCTTCGCGCCTGCGCCAGCGCGATCAGGTGCGCGATCTCGCCCTTGATCGACGCGAGCAGCGCCTGCTGGCGGTTGAGCTGCGAGCCAATCCTGGCCTTCGCGGAAGCGCGCTGCGCGACGAGGCGTTTCTGATCGACGTGGGCGCGGACGAGCGCGCGCTGGTGCACCGTCACCTGATGCTTGAAGCCGATCACCTGGTTCATCACCGCGACGTCCTGCGACGAGACCGACTTCACAGTCTCGATGCGGCTCACCAAGTCGTCGATGCTCTGCGCGCCGAGTAGCACCGCGAGCGTCGACTGGTCGTCGCGCGTCGTGTAGATGGCGACGAGGCGATGAGCGAGCGCGACCTGCGACTTCCCGAGGTTCAAGCGCGCCGCACGTAGGGCGACTTTGTTCGCCTTGAGGTTGTGCTCGATCGTGCGGAGCTTGACGGTCGCCGAGTCGTAGGCGCTCTGCGCGCGATGCAGGCTCGAGTCGAGCTGCTGGACCTGGGCCATGACGTGCTGCGCCTGGGCCTGCTTCGCACTGACGGAAGGGTCGCCGCTCGCCGTGCCGGCCGCGACGAAGGCCGCAGCGGCGACAAGGATGAACACCGGCGCCTGTCGCTTCAGAACCCTGATAACGGACTCCCGAGAATCGCTAGCGGCAAGCGCACCGGAGGGATCCGGTACGTCACAAGTTCGGCAGGCTAGCAGGGGTATCGGACGCTTGCAACCTGCTAAAGCGCGCGAAACTGCCGCAATTGGGCACTGAATCTGGCGGAACGTAGGGTTGTTTGGACCGCACAAAGTAGTGGAATTCCTGCGGTTTCCTGCTACTGTCCCGCGACCGTGAGCGGCCCGAGGGCACAGTCTGCGGCGGCGCTCGCAGGTCTTTCTGCGGCGGTCGTCCTCGTCGCCGGGTCGGCGGCGGTCGCGGCCGGACCAGGCGGAAAGACGTCGGCCCTGCGCGGCCAGGCGAGCGCTCTCGATGCCCGCGCCAGGCAGGCGCTCCTCGATCTGTACGCCCTCGATACGCGCCTCCATACGGCGCAGGCGAGGCTCTCGTCACTCGAGGGACAGGCGGCGAGCCTGCGCGCACAACAGGCGATTCTCTCTCAGCAGCTGACGGCGACGCGACACACACTCGTCGTGTCGCAGCGACGTCTCGGCGCCCACCTGAGAACGCTCTACGAGCAAGGCGACACGAACGCACTTGCTGTTCTACTCGGAGCGCAATCGCTCGACGATGCAGTGACGCGCCTCGACGACCTGACGCGCGTCGCAGATCAGAACAGGCTGGTCGTCGAAGTCACGAACACTGCGCGGATCCGGCTCGCGCGCGTGCGCTCGACGCTCGCTGCGCGTCGCACCGAGCTCGGCTCCGCCCTTGCAGCGGCGCGCCAGACGGCGAACGACCTCAGCGCAGCTCGCAGCGAACGGCTCACCTTCATCGCGCAGCTGCGCAGCGAACAGCAGCTGAAGGCGCGTCAGATCAGCGCCCTGCAGCTCGCGGCGCAACGCGTCGAGGCCAAGTCGCAGAAGCTGCAGGCGGCCGCCGACGCGGCCTCGGCGATCGCACCGCCCGGCACGACGTCGACCGACTCTTCGACCTCGTCGCCCACTCCCACCGCGCCGGCTCCCGCGCAGCCCGCACCCGCGGCGCCCACGGGCGGTCGCACGATCACCGTGAACTCGACGGGGTACGCCTTGCTCGGTCACACGGCCACCGGCATCCCGGTCGCCTGGGGCGTCGTCGCCGTCGACCCGTCGGTCATCCCCCTCGGCACACGGATGACGATCCCCGGGTACGGCGAAGGCGTCGCCGCAGACACGGGGAGCGCTGTCCGGGGAGCGACGATCGATCTCTGGTTCCCGACTCTCGCGCAGGCGCGAGCCTGGGGCCGTCGGAGCGTCACAATCACGTTGCACTAGAATTGCGAAACCCGGAAAGGGGTGTGCGCGACTGACCGAAGTGCTGCCAACGGCTGAGGGGCGACAAGCAGAGTCGCTTCGCGTGCTGATCGTCGACGATCACGACCTGTTCCGCACGGGCCTCCGCAACCTGCTCGAAGAGCAAGGGGTGCAGATTGTCGGGGAAGCATCGGGAGGAACCGAGGCGGTGCGCATCGTCCGCGAGCTCGCGCCCGACGTCGTCGTCATGGACCTCAACATGCCGGGCATGGGCGGCGTCGAGGCCACGCGACACATCTCGTCGATCGCTCCGCTCACGCGCGTCGTGATGTTGACGATCTCGGATCAGGACAACGACGTGATGGACGCCATCCTCGCAGGCGCCTGCGGCTATCTCCTGAAGGACTCGTCGATCCACGATCTGATGACCGGCATCCGAGCCGCGTCGCAGGGTGAATCGCTCATCTCGCCGAACATCGCAGCGAAGGTACTGCAGCGTGTGCGTGCGACGAGCACGCAGCCGGAGATCGCCGATCAGATTCGCGCGGAGCTATCAGACCGCGAGATCCAAGTGCTGAAGCTGATCGCAAACGGCAAGGACAACGCCGTGATCGCGGGTGAGCTGCACATCAGCCCGAAGACCGTGAAGAACCACATCTCGAACATCCTCATGAAGCTGCAGATCGACAACCGCATCCAGGCGGCCGTCTACGCCGTCCGCAGCGGCATCGTTTGAGCAAGCGGGCGCGAAGCGGCCATTCCGTTAGCTGCCTGGTCGGCAACCAGCGCCGCATCGCCCGCCCTAGATGCCGAGCCCGCACGCTGGTTGCTGAGCGACCAGGCTGCGGCCGTTGCTCCCAGGAAGCAGGGCGCCGGTCAGCCCGCCACATAGGACTGGACGCGTGCCCTAATGGGCCGTACGTGCCGCGCGCCGCACACTCCGGGCGCGCTCGTGCAGCGAGCCGAGCAACGTCCTCAGGCTCGTCAGCTCGCCGTCGTTGCTCGTGAGGCGCGTCGCGAGCTGGGAGAGCTCCTCCGACAGGCTCGAGACGTCAGGATCGGGACCGGTCACGGTTCGCACGACCTCGCCGAGGCGACGTTCGATGCGCCAACGCTCGGCCTCGAGCGCGAGCGCTTGCGCGTAGCCCTCCGTGAGGGTGTCCTCCATGCGCGCCAGCGTCGGCGCAGAGGCACCGCTCGTCGGTGCTGTGAGGAGCTCTTCGATCTGTTGCAGCATGGCTTCGGGACCCGGGCGCACGGGAACATGAAGTATCGGCACCGCGTCGGCCGTGCGGTATGGGCCGGGCGGCCCATTTTGGGGGTGCCGAGGCCTATGCCGCTTGACGGGTGAGGCACCTGCGGGAAGACTGGATCGGGTCGTGCCCGCCCGCGCCCGCATCGTCGCGGCGGTCCTCGCCGCACTGACATTGCCCACAGCGGCGGGCGCTGCCCCTCGCACGCTCGAGCCCAGCCTCGACCGTGCGCTGCGCGTGCCGCACGTGAGCGCTGCTGCGTCGGCGGCCTTCGCGATCGACCTCGCCAGCGGTCAAGCTGTGTACTCGCGCAACGCGTCGCTCTCCCTCCTCCCGGCCTCGAACGAGAAGCTCGCAGTCACCTATGCGGCACTGACTGCGCTCGGCCCGTCGTTCCGGATCGAGACGGACGTGCTCGGCGCCGGGCAGCAGGTCGACACGACGTGGCAGGGGGATCTCGTGCTGAAGGGCTACGGAGACCCGACGTTGACCTCGTGGGACATGACGGTGCTCGCGCGCCAGGTGCGCGCCGCGGGAATCGTGCGCGTGACGGGACGTGTGCTCGCGGACGAGAGCTGGTTCGACGCTCGCCGCACCGCACCGGGATGGAAGGCGTCGTTCTACATCGAGGAGTCACCGCCGCTGTCGGCGTTGATCGTCGACAGAGGTCGCGTCGGGCGCTGGACATCGCACGATCCCGCGCTCGCGGCCGGACAGCTCTTCCGCGCGGCACTTCTGCACGCCGGGGTCCAAGTCGCAGGCGGCGCCGCGCACGGCGTCGCGGACGACACGGCGACACCGCTCGCCGCCGTCGACTCGCCGCCGCTCAGTGCGATCGTGCACTGGATGGACCGCGTCAGCGACAACTTCGAGGCGGAGATGCTGCTCAAGCAGCTCGGCGCCATCCAGGCAGAACGCGGAACGACGGCGGCCGGCCTCGGCGTGGTCACGGGGCTACTCGCGCAGGCGGGGGTTCCGATGGACGGCGTGCGCATGGTCGACGGCTCCGGCCTCTCCCTGCTCGACCGGTTCACGGCGAACGCGCTCGTCTCGCTGCTCACCGTGATGTGGAACGACCCCGGCGTGCGGCCGGAGCTACTCGCGTCGCTGCCCGTCGCAGGCCGTAGCGGAACGCTTGTCCATCGGATGCGCGGCACTGCAGCTGCCGGCGTCGTGCTCGCGAAGACGGGAACGACGAGCAACGCATCGGCGCTCTCCGGCTTCGTCGGCGACCGCTACGTGTTCTCGATCCTGCAGAACGGCTGGCCGATCTGGTCGTCCTGGGCGCGGCGCGCGCAGGACCAGTTCGCGGCCGTGCTAGCCGCGGCCCAGTAGCTTCAGCAGGTCGGCCTCGGTCAGCTTCGGCACGCCTGCCTTCTCGGCCTTCGTGACCTTCGACTTGCCGGGCTCCTCGCCGACGATCACGCCGGTCGTCTTCGAGGACACGGAGTCGGAGACCTTGGCACCGAGCTCTTCGAGCGCCGCCTGTGCCTCGCTGCGGGTGAAGCCCTCGAGCGTGCCGGTGATCACGTATTGGTTGCCGGTGAGCGGCCCCTCGACCGGCTTCTCCTCCTCCCCCGTCTCGAAGCGAAGGCCGAGGTCGCGCAGCTCTGCAACGAGTCGGCGGTTGTCGTCGTCACGGAACCACTCGGCGATCGCCTCCGCACGCTCCGGCCCGATGCCCTCGGCTTCGATCAGCTCCTCCTGCGTCGCGTTCATCAACGCGTCGACATTGCCGAAGTGGAGGGCGAGGTTCCGCGCGGTGATCCAGCCGACGTCGGGGATGTTCAGGCCGAACAGGACTCGGAAGAACGGGATCGCTTTCGACGCCTGGATCGCCGCGATTGCGTTATTGGCGCTGATCTCGCCGAAGCCGTCGAGCTCCAGGAGTTGCTCGCCGGTGAGCCGGTAGAGCTCGGGAATCGATCGCACCATCTCCTGCTGCCAGAGGCGCCACACGGTCTGCTCGCCGACACCGTCGATATCGGCGGCTCCCATCACCCAGTTGTTCAGCGTTTCGAGGCCGCGCGACGGGCAGGCGCGATTCGGGCAGCGGTGCATCACTTCGCCCTCGGGCTTCACCACCTCCACGCCGCAGAGCGGGCAGTGCGTCGGCATCTGGAACGGCTTCGTTCCTCTGCGGTGCTTGCCCGCGGGCCCGACGACCTGCGGAATCACGTCGCCGGCACGCTGCACGATCACGTCGTCGCCCTCGCGAATGTCCTTGCGGTTGATGTCCTCCTCGTTGTGCAGCGTCGCGCGCGAGATCGTCACGCCGCCGACCTCCACCGGCTCGAGCACGGCCCATGGGTTGAGGTTGCCCGTGCGGCCCACGCGAATGCGGATCTCGTTCAGCCGAGTCGTCGCCGTCATCGGCGCCCACTTGAAGGCTCGCGCCCAGCGCGGACGCTCGTGAAGCGCCCCGAGCCGCTCCTGCTGCTCGTACGAGTCGACCTTGATCACGATGCCGTCGATCTCGTAGTCGAGCGTCGTACGACGGAGCTCCCAGTCGCGAACGAGCTCCGCCACCTCGGCAATCGACTCGAGCCGTTGCGCAAACGGGTTCGTCGGGAAGCCGCGTTCGCGCAGCCACTGCAGCGTCTCCCAGTGGGTCTCGAGGTCGAGACCTTCGCGGAAGCCGGTGCCGTAGACCCAGATCGAGAGCGGACGCGCCGCGGTGATCGTCGAGTCCTTCTGCCGGAGCGACCCGGCGGCGGCATTCCGTGGGTTCGGCCACGTGGCCTTCCCGTCCTTCGCGAGCGCTTCGTTGGCCGCCCGAAAGCCGTCGAGCGGCATGTAGACCTCGCCGCGAACCTCGAGCGTCGGCGGCGCGTCAGTCCGCCGCATTTGCAGGGGAATCGTCTTGATCGTGCGGAGGTTCGGCGTGACGTCCTCGCCCTGGATGCCGTCGCCTCGGGTCAGCCCGCGTGCAAAGCGGCCGTTCTCGTACGTGAGGTTGATCGCCGAGCCGTCGATCTTCGGCTCGACGACGTACGCGATGGCGTCATCGGTCCCAAGCCGCTTGCGCATGTCGTCTTCCCACTTCTGCAGCGCCTCGTCCGTCGTCACCTTCTCGAGCGAGCCCATCGGCAAGAGGTGGCGCACCTTCTGGAACTTGTCGGAGAGCGGCGCACCGACCCGCTGCGTCGGCGAGTCCGGCGTGACGAGCGACGGGTCGGCGTCCTCGAGCGCCTTCAGCTCGTCGTAGAGCACGTCGTACGCCGCGTCGTCCATCACCGGCTGGTCGTCGACGTGGTACGCGATCGACGCCTCGTTCAGCAGCTCACGCAGCTCGGCGGCGCGGTCAGAGGAGCTCAAGCAGCTCCTCCGCAGAGTCGGCGATCGCGTCGGGCTCCTCTCGCTCGAGGCGCTCGCGGTCGTGAATGCGGCCCCAGCTGACGGCGACCGCGTACATGCCGGCCGCCTTCGCGGCGCGCATGTCGAAGGGAGAGTCGCCGACATACGCGGCGGTGGTGGGCTCGATGCCCATTCGCTCTGCGGCGAGGAGGAGCGGCTCGGGATCCGGCTTGTGCTTCTCCGTCTCGTCGCCGCCGACGACGGTCTCGAACAGGTGCGAGATCGGTACGCGCGCGAACGCGAGCTCGACCGTGGCGCGGCGCTTCGCGGTGACGACACCGAGCCGACGGCCTTCCTCGTGCAGCCGGACGAGCACGTCCTCCATGCCGGCGCAGGCCTCGAGTGTGTCGTGCAGGGGCTCGTTGTGTGCGCGGTACACGCGCACGAGCTCGTCGACCCGGTCCGGCCCGAAGAAGCCGAGCTGCGCCTCGAGCCCCGGTCCTCCCACAGCCTGCATCAGCTCCTCGTCGGTGTGCTCGGTGCCGAGCACCTCGCGTGTCGCGTGCCGCATCGACGCGAGAATGATCGCGCCAGAGTCGACGACGGTGCCGTCGAGATCGAAGAGGACAACCGGGAACTCCATCTGGCCATCGTAGGGAACTGTCAATAACCCACGGAAATGAGGTACAGCCCCGACGGGGGCGCGGTCAGGCCGGCTTCGCTGCGCGGCCTTCCCTCGAGGCACTGTGCGATCTCGGCCGGCTCGAGCTCGAGCATCGTGCCGACGAGCGTCCGCACCATGTGACGGAGGTAGCTCCGGGCGGTGATCTCGAAGTCGAGATGGTCGCCGCGGCGGGTCCAGGTCGCGCTCTCGACCGTGCGCGCGAAGCTCTTGTGCGCCGTCTCCGTCGGGGTGAACGCGCGGAAGTCGTGCGTGCCAGGCAGCAGCGAGGCCGCCTCGGCGAGCCGCTCCTCGTCGAGCGCCCGCGGGATCCACCAGCTTCGGTTCACCTCGAACGGCGACGGGGCGCGCCGGTTGAAGATGCGGTACCGGTACGAGCGCGACGTCGCCGAGTAGCGCGCGTGGAAATCAGGCGCCGCTTCGTCGACGCGCGCGACCGAGATCTCGTCGGGAAGCCGCGTGTTCAGCGCCTCGGCGGCCCGCGCGGCCGGGGGGCCGCCTTCCACGTCCACGGAGGCGACCTGGCCGAGTGCGTGCACCCCCGAGTCGGTGCGGCCGGCCACGGCGAGACTGTCGAACGACGCGAACGTCGCGTCGAGCGCCTCCCGGAGCGCGCCCTCGACCGTCGGCCGCCCCGGCTGCACCGCCCAGCCGCGGAAGGGCGTACCGTCGTACTCGAGCGTCATGCTCACACGCACGTCAGGCACCCCTGACGGGTCTTGTCAGGAGTGCCTTATGCTCTAAGACATTGCACAAGGCTTGATACACTCTACACCGATGAGCGACAAGCACACCTTCCTTCTCCAACGCGTCCAGCCGGCCATGGTCGGCCTCATCGACGGCTCCCTCTCGACGCTGGCGCCGATCTTCTCGATCGCGATCGCCACGCACAACCCGCGGTACGCGTTCATCGCAGGTCTGGCGACGTCGCTCGGCGCGGCCGTGAGCATGGGCTTTTCGGAGGGTCTCTCCGACACGGGCGAGCTCACCGGACGCGGCAGCCCGATCATGCGCGGCTCGATCACGGGCGGCGGCACGTTCTTCGGCGGCATCCTGCACACGCTCCCGTTCCTGATCCCGCACTATCAGGCGGCGCTGCTCTTCGCGATTGCCGTCGTCGGGTTCGAGCTCGTCATCCTGGCCTACTTCCGCTGGAAGTTCTTCGAGGACACCTTCATCCGCGCGCTCGCAATCGTCACATTCGCCGGCATCATCATCGCCTCGATCAGCGCCGGCCTCGGCAGCCTGCTCGGCTCGGCGCCGAACTAAGCGTCTACCCGCTCCACGACGAGCGTGAGCCCGTCGACCGCGCGGACGCGCACGCGGTCGCCCACGTCGGCACCGGCCTCGCAATGCGCGCGCCACAGCTCACCGGCCACGCGCACCCAGCCGTCCGGTCGGCAGGCCTCCGTCACCTCCCCAACGGCGCCGCTGAGCGCCTCGACGCCGACGACGGCTCGCCGCCGGTGCGTCCAGCGCCACCAGAACCACGCCTCGCCCACCTCGATCGCGCCGCCGCCCACGATCGCGACCAATCCCCACGGCTCGTCCAGGACGAAGGCCGCGAGGAGGATCGCGATGAGAAATGCCAGGTGCTAGCGCGCGGTCGGAGCGGCCGGGTCGTAGTCGACCAGCTCGAGATAGACCATCTCGGCCGCATCGCCCAACCGGTGGCCGATCTTGATGATGCGCGTATAGCCGCCGGGACGATCGGCCATGCGCGGCGCGATCTCGGCGAACAGCTTGTGGACGATCTCCTGCGTGCGAAGCTCGGCGAGCGCCTGCCGGCGGGCGTGCAGGTCGCCGCGGCGCCCGAGCGTGATCATCTTCTCCGCGTACGGCTTGACAGCCTTGGCCTTCGCCTGGGTCGTCTTGATCCGCCCGTGCTCGATCAGCGAGCACGCGAGGTTCGCGTACAGCGCCTTGCGATGCGCGGAGTCGCGTCCGAGCTTCTTTCCTGTCCGTGCGTGCCGCATCAGACGGTTACTCCAGGCCCCCGCCGCCGTTGTCGCCACGGAGATTGAGCCCGTGCTGCTGGAGCGTCTCCTTGACTTCTTCGATCGACTTCTTGCCGAAGTTCGGAATCGCGGCGAGCTCGTTCTCGGTCTTCATGACGAGATCGCCGATCGTCTCGATGCCGACGCGCTTCAGACAGTTGTACGAGCGGACGCCGAGCTCGAGCTCCTCGATCGGGAAGTTCTCCATCCCGTGCGCGAGCGCGGCCTCGGGGCCGGCACCCTCACCGGGGACGGCGGCCGACTCGCCGAAGCCCTCCATCTTCTCGATGTCCGTGAAGATCGCGAGCTGGCGGATCAGGACCTCGGCGGCTTCGCCGAGCGCGTCCTTCGGATCGACGGAGCCGTCGGTCGTGATGTCCAGGGTGAGCTTGTCGTAGTCGGTGCGCTGACCGACGCGAGCGGACTCGACCTGGTAGGCGACGCGGCGCACGGGCGTGAAGATCGAGTCGATCGGGATCACGCCGATGGTGTGCTGCGGGCCACGGTTGAGCTCGGCGGGCATGTAGCCCCGGCCGCGCCCGATCGTGAGCGTCATCTCCAGCCGGCCGCGGTCGGCCAGGTTGGCGATCTCGAGCTCGGGATTGAGGATCTCGAGCTCGGCAGGAGCCTCGATGTCCTTCGCGGTGACGATGCCCGGGCCCTTGGCCGCGATGTGCACCTCGACCTCCGGGGAGTCGCCGTGCAGGCGCGCCACGAGGTTCTTCAGGTTGAGCACGATGTCGGTCACGTCTTCACGCACGCCCGGAAGCGTCGTGAACTCGTGCGCGGTGCCCTCGACCTTCACCGAGGTGACAGCGGCGCCCTCCAGCGAGGAGAGCAGCACGCGGCGCAGCGAGTTGCCGAACGTGTGACCGAAGCCGCGGTCGAGCGGCTCGATGACGAAGACTCCGCGATGGTCGTCGGCGTCCTCGTGGATGATCTTGGGGATCTGAAAATTGAGTTCGCGAGTTGCCAAAGAAATCCCTTCCCTTACTTCGAATAGAGCTCGACGATGAGCTGTTCCTGAACCGGCGTGTCGATCTCGCCGCGCTCGGGCTGCTTCAGCACCTTGCCGGTGAGGCCGTCATGGTCGGCCTGGAGCCATGGAGCGACGGTGGACACGAGGTCGGTGGCGTCCCGAATCACCTGCTGTGCAGCCGAGCTGGGCGGCACGGTGATGACGTCGTTGGGACGAACCTGGAAGCTCGGAATGTTGACGCGACGCCCGTTCACCTGGAAGTGCCCGTGGCGGACGAGCTGACGTGCCTGCGCACGCGATGCGGCGAAGCCGAGACGGTAGACGACGTTGTCGAGACGCGTCTCCAGCATCCGGAGCAGCTCCTCGCCCGTGACGCCGGAGCGGCGGGACGCCTTCTCGTAGTAGCCGCGGAACTGCTTCTCGAGCAGCCCGTAGTAGCGGCGCGCCTTCTGCTTCTCGCGCAGCTGCAACAGGTACTCGCTCTGCTTGATGCGGCCGCGGCCGTGCTCACCCGGCGGATACGAGCGACGCTCGATCGCGCACTTCTCGGTGAGACA
>JAOPYX010000251.1 GCA_025964535.1 Actinomycetes bacterium
ACGTCGCCTTCTCGGGAACCTCGAGCGAGAGCAGCTTCTCGACCGCGAGCACGAACACGAGCTCCGCGTTCTGGTAGCCGACGTAGTCGATGCGCTCCGGGTACGTGACGCACTTCCACCACGTCTTGTGCTCCATCGTCTTCTCGAAGCCGGTATGCAGGTACCCGATCACTGCGTTCAGTCCGACGACCTGCTCGCCGTCGAGGTCTACGATCATACGGAGCACGCCATGCGTCGACGGGTGGTTCGGGCCGAAGTTGATCTGCAGGATGTCGTCGGTCGCGAGCAGCTCTGCCGGGACGTCGAGGATCGTGGGCACGCGCTTCGGGATGCGCGAGCCCTCGTACGGCGGCGGGAAGACGATCGGCCAGTCGCGCATGCTGCGCGCGTTCTTTTGCGGCGCGATGCTCATTCCGCGTCCGAGAAGCGGACGGGCTCGCCGCCGATCGGATAGTCCTTGCGCAGCGGGTGCCCTTCCCAGTCGTCCGGCATCAGCAGACGCGCGAGGTTGGGGTGCCCTTCGAACTGGACGCCCATCAGGTCGAACTGCTCGCGCTCGTGCCAGTCGGCGGTCGGCCACACGCTGACGACGCTCGGCACCGGCTCGCCCTCGTCGAGCCAGCACTGCAGGCGTACGCGCCTGGGCGGCTGCTCCATCGCGAGCAGGTGGTAGCTGAGCGAGAAGCGCTTCGGCTTCAGCGAGGGCAGCGCCTGATAGCCCTGGGTCGACGGATGGTTCAGGTCGCGGCCGCTTGCTGTCCCGATGTAGCCGGACACACCCTTGGCGCCCCAGCCGAGGTAATCGGTCGTGACGATGTCGGCAAGGAAGGTGAAGCCGTCCTCGCGGGCGCGGTTGCACGCCTCGCGGATCGACTCGCGCTCGATCGTCACCGTCGTCTCCCCAAACGACTCCTTCGCCGAGACGAAGCCCGGCAGGTCGTCCCAGCTCATGTTGCGACCTCGCGCCGCTCGTACGCGGGCGGCACGCCGGCGAGGTGCGCCTCGTGCAGCCGGATGATCCCTTCCATCAAGGCCTCGGGCCGCGGCGGGCAGAACGGGACGTAGATGTCGACGGGGACGATGCGGTCGACGCCCTGCAGGATCGTGTAGTTGTTGAACATCCCGCCGGAGCTCGCGCAGGCGCCCATTGCGATCACCCATTTCGGCTCGAGCATCTGGTCGTAGATCTGGCGCAGCGGCGGGGCCATCTTGTGCGCCACGCGGCCGGAGACGATCAGGAGGTCGGCCTGGCGGGGCGAGGAGCGGAATGCCTCCATCCCGAACCGTGCGAGGTCGTAGCGGCTCGAGACGATCGACATCATCTCGATCGCGCAGCAGGCGAGCCCGAAGGTGTCGGGCCACATCGACTTCGTCTGGGCCCAGCGGACGGCCTTCTCGAGCGTCGTCAGGCCGAGCGCGCGCTCCATCTCCTCGACGCCGAGCTCCTCCTCGAACTTCGAGGGGCCCTTCGTCGGCCACAGCAGTCGCTCCGACTGGAGTCCGTAGTCACGCAGGCGCTTGGGCTGGTCAGCCATTGGCGGTCACCACTCCAGAGCGCCCTTGCGCCAGATGTAGACGTACGCGACGAGCAGGATGATCACGAAGAAGAGGAACTCGACAAACCCGAACCAGCCGAGCGCATTCAGCTGCACGGCAAGCGGGTACAGAAACACGATCTCGATGTCGAAGACGATGAAGAGCATCGCCGTGAGGTAGAAGCTGACCGTGAAGCGCTGCGGCTTCATCTGGCCCTGCGAGACGCCCGACTCGAACGGGATCGTGCGGGCCCGCGTCCGCGCACTCGGGCGCTGGGCAAATGCGAACGACATCGCAATCATCGAGCTCGGGATCGCGAGGGCCATGAAACCGTAGATAAGGAATGGGAGCCAGTCGCGCAGCATTACCGGCGCGTCTTCTTTCCGACCGCTACAAGGAGCGAACAAGCCACCGAAAGCCGGACGTTAGCAAGGTCCGGAGCGCTGCACTTGGAGAAGCGAAATCCAAGAAGCCATGCGAGAGACGGCTGTTACAAACTCGGTCTCCGTAGCAGCCTCGTTCGTTGGTACGATGCAGGCCGATGGAGCTTCAAGAGCGCACCGACATGCTGATCTCGCTCACGCCCGCCGCGGCAGAGAAGATCCGCACCTTGATGGCCGAGGACACCGACGTCTCGGTGCTCCGGGTCGCGGTCGAGGGCGGCGGTTGCTCCGGGTTCCAGTACGGCCTCGGCTTCGACCGCGGCGCCCAGGAAGGCGACCACGAGTTCGAGTGCGAGGGCGTCAAGGTGGTCGTCGACCCGTTCAGCGCCCCGCATCTGCGCGGCTGCAGCGTCGACTATCTCGAGACGATCCAGGAGTCCGGGTTCAAGATCGACAACCCGAACGCCGTCGCGTCCTGCGGCTGCGGGCACTCCTTCCAGAGCGCTGCCGACGACGAGCCGGGCGATGCGCCGGCCGCCGCCACGGGCTGCGGCTCCGGCTGCAGCCACTAACCCGGCTGTTCAGCGACTGAGAAGCTTCGCCGCGCGGCGCGCGTTTGCGCGGCTGAGCCCGGGGATCTCGACCGTCGTCTTCCCTTGCCGCACCTGGCTCGCGAGCGGCTGCGCGACGATCGTGCCGTTCAGCACCAGCGCGAGCGCGTCGGGCACGCCGCGGGTGGCGCCCGAGCGAGCAGCCTGTCGGCTGAAGCGGTTCCAGCTCGACCAGCCGTGCCGCGTCAGCGTCAGGACGACCCCCCAGCCGAGCGTCGCCCGGCGAGCCTTGGCCGTGACGACGTCGGCGCCCGCAAGCCCGGGTCCGCCCGAGAAGGCGAGCCAGCCGGGGCCGAACGTGCAGTCGTTCGCGCAACGGACGAGAGTCGCGCCGCGCGCTCGCGCTGCAAGGCCGGCCTGCTGCTGCGAGACCTTCACGTCTCCGTAGGTGTTGTGCGACGGCCCCGCGAGACCGGTGTGGACGTCGAAGAGGGCGAAGCGCGGGCCGCCGGCGGACGCGCCGCCGGCGAGGACGAGCGCGGCGAGGATTGCCGGGGGGAGCAGGCGGGAGAGCTTCATGACGTGGGTATCGGCGCCGCGGTCGTCGGCTTGACCGTCTGAGCCGATCCGTAGGCTCGCAGCATGACCAACGCTTTCAAGTACCTCACGTCCGTGCTCTTCGTCGCCGTCGTGGTGCAGGTCGCCCTGGCGGGGTACGGCGTCTTCTACGTCCTCCACAAGGCCAACAAGGACCAGTCGGTCACGAAGAGCGCGTTCGAGCACGGCTTCAATGCCCACGCCATCCTTGGAACCATCCTG
Source organism: Actinomycetes bacterium (assembly GCA_025964535.1). Taxonomy (GTDB): domain Bacteria; phylum Actinomycetota; class Thermoleophilia; order Gaiellales; family Gaiellaceae; genus Palsa-739. The sequence continues at coordinate 3,290 of JAOPYX010000251.1, forward strand.
CTCGTCGTGATGCTGCTGCTCGTGATCGTCGCTGCGGCCGGCAAGCTCGGGCCTACGGCGCTGAAGTTCTCCGTCGCCCTGCTCGTCGCGGGGATCCTCCAGATGGTCTTCGCCTCGCTCGGACGCTCCGTGCCCGCGCTCGGCTTCCTCCACGTCGTCAACGCGCTCGCGATCTACGCGGCCGCGGCACTGCTCGCGCATCGCGCGTGGACGCGCGGGATGGGCCCCGCTGCACCGGCGACCTCCGCGTAGCATCAGCGCTAGATGGGCGCGCAAGAAACGGCACGGCCGCTCCGGGTCGCAGTGGTGGGCTCGGGGCCGGCCGGTTTCTACGCCGCGGGGGCGCTCCTCGCGGCCGAGATCCCCGCCGAGGTGGACATGATCGAACGCCTGCCGACCCCGTGGGGCCTCGTCCGGCTGGGCGTCGCGCCCGATCATCCGAAGATCAAGTCGGTCTCGCGGGCCTTCGAACGGATCGCCGAGCGCCCCGGCTTCCGCTTCCTCGGCAACATCGAAGTGGGACGCGACCTCCAGCACGGTGACCTGCTCCGCCTCTACGACGCGGTGATCTACGCGGTCGGCGCCCAGAGCGACCGGCGGATGGGGATTCCGCGTGAGGACCTGCCGGGCTCGTGGCCCGCGACCCAGTTCGTCGCCTGGTACAACGGCCACCCCGACCATCAGCACCTCGAGGTCGACCTCTCGGGTGAGCGGGCGGTCGTGATCGGGAACGGGAACGTCGCCGTCGACGTCGCACGGATGCTGGCGCTCACGCCCGACGAGCTCGCGCCGACCGACACGACGGACGCAGCGATCGAGGCGATCGGCAACTCGGGGATTCGCGAGATCGTGATGGTCGGCCGTCGCGGGCCTGTGCAGGCTGCGTTCACCAACCCCGAGCTCCTCGAGCTCGGCGAGCTGGCCGGCGCCGACGTGATCGTCGATCCGGCGGACCTCGAGCTCGACCCGGCCAGCGAGGCGGCGCTCGAGGGCGACACGAATGCAGAGCGGAACCTCGAGGTGCTCCGGGAGTACGCCGCCCGCGAGCTCGAGGGAAAGCCGAAGCGCGTCGTGCTGCGGTTCCTGCTCTCGCCCGTCGAGCTCCGGGGGACGGAGCGGGTCGAGGCGGTCGAGCTCGTCCGGAACCGGCTCGAACCGGATGGGCGTGGCGGCCTCCGTGCAGTGGCGACGGACGAGCACGAGACGCTTCCGGCCGGCGTGGTCTTCCGCAGCGTCGGCTACCGCGGTGTCGCGTTGCCCGACGTTCCCTTCGACGAGGAGCGCGGCACGATCCGCAACCAGGGCGGCCGCGTGCTCGACGAGCAGGGAGCACAGGTGCCCGGCGTGTATGCAACGGGATGGATCAAGCGGGGGCCGTCGGGCGTGATCGGCACGAACAAGAAGGACGCGACGGAGACAGTCGAGCTGCTGCTCGAGGACGACGGTGAAGGTCGCGTGCCTCGCGTTGGCAAGACGGCGTCTGACGTCGACGAGCTGCTCGAGGAGCGCGGCATCCGGCACATCGTCTACGAAGGCTGGTCGTCGATCGACGCGCACGAGCGCTCGGCGGGCGAGAAGCTCGGGCGGCCCCGCGTGAAGCTCTGCACGTGGGACGAGCTGCTTGCAGCCGCCGAGACCATGGCAGCGGAATCCTCGTAGCGCCTAGACTCGAGCCATGAGCAAGACCGAGCAGAACGAGCAGCTCTGGGGCGGAGAGACGACGAAGGCAATCGCCAACTTTCCGGTCTCCGGCGAGCCGATTCCGGCGCCGGTCGCGCGCTGGCTCGGCCGTATCAAGGGCGCCGCTGCGCGCGCGAACGCCGACCTCGGCCTGCTCGACCGTGACAAGGCCGACCGCATCGCCGCCGCCGCCGAGCGGATCGCGGGCGGTGAGCTCGACGACCAGTTCCCGATCGACGTCTTCCAGACCGGCTCCGGCACCTCCTCGAACATGAACGCCAACGAGGTGCTCGCGACGCTCGCCGGCGAGGACGTTCACGCGAACGACGACGTCAACATGGGCCAGTCGTCGAACGACGTCTTCCCATCCGCTGTGCACCTGGCAGCGCTGGACGAGATCGTCAACGACCTCCTGCCGGCGCTCACGCAGCTCGCCGTTTCGCTCGAGGCGAAGGCGACGGAGTTCGACGACGTGATCAAGTCGGGCCGCACCCACTGGATGGACGCGGTGCCCGTCACGCTCGGCCAGGAGTTCGCCGGCTACGCCGCGCAGGTTCGCCAGGGCATCGCGCGCGTGCAGGACACGCTGCCGCGGCTCGGGCAGATCCCACTCGGCGGCACCGCCGTCGGTACCGGCCTCAACACGCATCCCGAGTTCGCCGCGCGGGTGCGCGCGCTCCTCGCGGAGGAGACGGGTCTCACGATCTCCGCTCCGGCGGATCCGTTCGAGGCGCAGGCGGCGCGAGACGGGATCGTCGAGGCATCCGGTGCGCTGAAGACGCTTGCCGTGTCCCTGACGAAGATCGCGAACGACATCCGCTTCATGGGCTCGGGGCCTCGTGCCGGGCTCGCCGAGATTGCACTTCCTGAGCTTCAGAAGGGCAGCTCGATCATGCCGGGCAAGGTCAATCCCGTCATGCCCGAGGTCGTCACGCAGGTCGCTGCCCAGGTGATCGGCAACGACGCGGCGATCACGATCGGCGGCATGCAGGGCCACTTCGAGCTGAACGTCTTCGTGCCGCTGATCGCACGCAACATCCTCGACTCGGTGAAGCTGCTCGCGAGTGCGAGCCGGCTCTTCGCCGAGAAGTGCGTCGACGGGATCGAGGCGCAGCGCGAGAACGCGCAGCGCTACGCCGAGCTGACCCTGTCGGCGGCAACCGCGCTGAATCCGTACATCGGCTACGACAAGGCGAGCGAGATCGTGAAGGAAGCCGCCGCGTCGGGCCGTTCGCTCCGCGAGGTCGCGCGCGAAAAGGGCGTCGAGGAGTCGGTCCTGGACGAGGCCCTCGACTACCGCGCGATGGCCAAGCCGCACGGCGCGTAGCACGGCCCGCCGGTTCCGGACCGCCGTAATCCGGGCACACTGACGCGATGGCTGCGCTCCTTGCCCTCGTGCTCGCGGCAAGTGGCGTCCACGGTGTCGTCACCCGCGGGCCGACGTCGCCGGTCTGCCGGATCGGGAAGCCGTGCACCGAGCCCGCCGCCGGCGCGGTGCTCGTCTTCGCCCGCAACGGCCGCATCGCAGCGCGTGTCCGCGCGGGGGCGGGCGGGCGCTACACGGTTCGGCTCGGGCCGGGCTTCTACGCGGTGCGGGTCAGCCCGCCGCAGCGGATCGGCGACCTGACGCCGCGCGAGGTACGGGTGCGTGCCGGGCTGAACCGCCGGGTCGACTTCAAGATCGACACCGGAATCCGTTAGCCGGGTACCCCCTCCGGGCGATTGTGGCCGCCCGGCGTTCGATCGATAAGTAGGGCATGGGGAAGGCTGCTGCGGCCATCGCCGTCATTGCGACGGCATTGCTCGTCACGTCCGCCGGTTCGGCGGCCACTCGTGTCGTGCCCGCCGCCGGGACGACCTACACCGTCGCCTTCACCTCGGGCTCACTCCCCGCCAACGTCGACAAGCTCGTCGCCGACGCCGGTGGCACGATCGTCGTCCGGCTGCCGCAGATCGGCGGCCTCGGTGTTGTCTCGTCCAGCCCGGCGTTCGCGGCGAAGATGAGCACGGTCGCGTCCGTCGCGGCAGCGGAGCGCTCGATCAAGAGCTCCCTCGGCCCCGTCGACGGCCAGCACGGTGCTCAGGGGGGCTCGCAGCGCGACAACTCCGGTCGTCACAGCGGGAAGGCGACCGGCGCGGGCGCCGATCCGCAGCCCGAGCCCGACAGCCTTGGCAGCCAGCAGTGGGACAAGATGCGGATGAACGTGTCCCTCCTCGGCTCGTACGCCGTCAGCCGCGGCCGGTCGGACGTGAAGGTGGCGCTGACCGACACGGGCGTCGACCAGAGCCATCCGGACATCGCGCCCAACCTCGACGTCGCCAACAGCAGGTCGTTCGTCCCGTACGAGCCGACGATCCAGGACTTCAACGGGCACGGCACGTGGACGGCGAGCGCCGTCGGTGCGCCGATCAACGGCATCGGCGTCTCGGGCGTGGCGCCGAACGTCTCCCTCGTCGAGCTGAAGACGAACGACACGAACGGCGACGGCGAGTTCCTGTATCTCGACGAGGCGATCGTGTACGCCGGCGACAAGCACTTCGACGTCCTCTCGTCGAGCATCATCGCGTACGCGCCCGTCTGCAAGGGCGGCCCGGTCGGATGCGACAACGCCGACTACATCCTCGCGCAGCGCGCCGTCGACTACGCGCGCAGCCGCGGCGTCACGATCGTCGCCGCGCTCGGCAACGACAATCTCGACCTCTCCGACCGAGCCGCGCTCGGCGACATCTTCGCGACGCCGGGCGGCGTTGCCGAATTGCCCGGGACGCTCGACGGCGTGATCGGCGTGTCGTCGACCGGCTACTTCAACGACAAGGCGTTCTACTCGAGCTACGGGCTCGGCAGCGCGGACGTCGCCGCGCCCGGCGGAGACTCGGTGTTCGAGACGGCACCTGCGTCGTACACCGGGGAGGGCCGCCTCGTCGGCGCCTGGTCGTCCACCAGCCAGGCTCCGGCGGATCAGCAGCCGATCTTCCAGGGGCAGGAGTGCTTCCGGTCGGTCTGTGCGCCCTACGCCTGGATGCAGGGCACCTCGATGGCCGCCCCGAACGCTGCGGGCGTCGCGGCGCTCATCGTCAGCCGGTACGGCGACTTCTCGAACGGGCAGAACGGGAACAACGACAACACCGGTGGCGGCGACAACAACAGCGGTGACAACTCGCGCCGAAGCGGCGGGCGCACGCACATGTCGCCCGAACAGGTCGAGCAGATCCTGCTCGGCAGCGCCGCGAGCCAGTCGTGCCCGAATCCGCGCACGGTCGTCTACAACCTGGGCTTCCCGTACGACTCGGCGACCTGCCAGGGCGGCTCGCGCAGCAACGGCTTCTACGGCGCGGGCATCGTCAACGCGCTCGCCGCTCTCACCGGCAACGTCCGCCGCTAAGACTAATACGCGACGGCGCCGCGACCGGTGGCCGCAGCGTGCTGCTGCTCGTCGGCGCGATAGCTCGAGCGCACGAGCGGGCCGGAGAACACGGAGCCGAAGCCGAGGGCCTCGCCCTGCTCGCGCAGCCAGCGGAACTCATCCGGGTGCACCCAGCGGTCGATCGGCGTGTGCTTCGGGCTCGGCTGCAGGTACTGGCCGATCGTGACGACGTCGACGCCGTGCGCGCGCAAGTCGCGCAGCGTCTGCACGACCTCGTCATTCGTCTCGCCCATGCCGACGATGATCCCGGACTTCGTGAGCACGTCGTAGTCGGCGATCTCCTTCGCGCGCCGCAGGAGCCAGAGCGCGCGGTCGTAGTCGGCCTTGCCGCCGCGCATCTGCCGGTGCAGCCGGCGCACGGTCTCGATGTTGTGGTTGAACACCTCTGGACGCGCGCCGATCACCGTGGCGAGGGCCTCTTCCTCGACGCCCAGGAAGTCCGGGGTCAGCACCTCGACCGTCGCGGCCGGCAGCTTCGACTTGATCGCGCGAATGGTCGCGGCGTAGTGGGACGCGCCACGGTCGGCGACGTCGTCACGGTCGACCGACGTGACGACGACGTGCTTGAGGGCCATCTGCGCGGCGGCCTGCGCGACGCGCAGCGGCTCGAGCGCGTCGGGCGGCGTCTCCGGCCGGCCGGAGTGCACATAGCAGTACCGGCACGCGCGGGTACACGTGTCACCGAGGATCTGGAAGGTGGCCGTGCCGCGGCCCCAGCACTCGGAGATGTTCGGGCACTTGGCCTCCTCGCAGATCGTGTTCAGCGAGAGCCCGTGGAGCAGCTTCTGGACGTCGAAGTAGCTGCCGTCCTTCGACGGCGCGCGCACCTTCATCCACTCGGGCCGGCGCGGCCGCTCGGCGACGGGAAGCGACGTCTCCATCCTGTCACCAAGTCTAGATTGCGGAGACGCGTCTCCAGCGGTTACCCTAAGCGGACTCACCCGTCCGCTTAGAATTGGAGTCCGATGAAGCGCCATTCGACGAATCCCTGGGTCGTTCTCGTCCTCATCTGCTTCGCGCAGTTCATGGTCGTGCTCGACGCGACCGTCGTGAACGTCGCGCTCCCCTCGATCCAGACCGATCTGGGGGTGTCGGAGGCAAATCTCCAGTGGGTCGTCAATGCGTACACGCTCGTCTTCGGCGGCTTCCTGCTGCTCGGCGGCCGCGCAGGCGACCTCCTCGGCCGCAAGCGCCTCTTTCTCGGCGGCGTGATCGTCTTCACGGCCGCGTCGCTGCTCGACGGGCTATCGACGAGCACCGGAATGCTGATCGGCGCGCGAGCCCTCCAGGGCCTCGGGGCGGCGTTCATCTCGCCGGCCGCGCTCGCGATCATCTCGACGACATTCAAGGAGGGCGCGGACCGCGCGAAGGCGCTCGGCGTCTGGGCGGCGATCGCCATCGGCGGCAGCGCCGTCGGCCTCGTGCTCGGTGGGGCGCTCACCCAGGCGTTCTCGTGGCCGTGGATCTTCTACATCAACGTCCCGGTCGGCATCGCGACCTTCCTCTTCTCGATGCGGCTCGTGCCGGAGTCGAGGGACGAGACGGCGCACCGGAGCTTCGACATCCCCGGTGCGGTCACCGTGACCGGCGGCTTGATGACACTCGTCTACGCCATCGTTCAGACCGAGACGAAGGGCTGGACCTCGACGCAGACGCTCGTCACGTTCCTGATCGCGGTCGCGCTGCTCGTCGCCTTCGTCGTGATCGAGCTGCGCGCGAAGGCGCCGCTCGTGCGGCTGTCGATCTTCCGTGTCCGCTCGCTCAGCGCCGCGAACGTCGTGATGTTCCTGGTCGGGTCGGGGCTCTTCGCGATGTTCTTCTTCAACTCGCTGTACATCCAGCGAGTGCTCGGCTACGGCCCGCTGAAGGCAGGGCTCGCGTTCCTGCCGTTCACCGCGGGGATCATGGTCTCCGCAACGCTCGCCTCGCAGTTCGGGCCGAAGGTGGGCATCCGCATCACCACGGCGATCGGGATGGTCGTCGCCACGGCGGGCCTCCTGCTGTTGACGCGCATGCCGGTCAACGGCTCGTACCTGACGAGCGTCCTGCCGTCACTCCTGCTCGTGGCGCTCGGAATGGGTGCGGTGTTCGTGACGCTGACGCTCGTCGCGACCACCGGCCTCGAGGACGACGACCAGGGCCTCGCTTCCGGTCTCTTCAACACGTCGCAGCAGGTCGGTGGTGCGCTCGGCCTCGCGATCCTGTCGACGATCGCGGCGAGTCATACGAAGGGCAACTCGCCGGCGCAGCTCGTGCGCGGATTCCACTGGGCGTTCGCCGGCAGCGCGGTCTTCGTGCTCGCGGGCCTCGTCGCGCTCGTGACGATGCTGCGCCAGCGCGACGTGGCGAGGATCGAAGCGCAAGCGGAGGAAGGGCAGGCGGTGACGCTCGCGGCATGACCCTCCGCGCCGACGCCCAGCGGAATCTCGACCGGCTGCTCGAGGCCGCCGCCGAGTGTTTCGCGGAACAGGGCGCCGATTGCAGCGTCGACGAGATCGCACGGCGGGCAGGGGTGGGGCACGGCACGGTCTTTCGCCGGTTCCCGACGAAAGACGCCCTGCTCGCCGCGGTGCTCGCCGTGCACCTGGGAGA
>JAOPYX010000332.1 GCA_025964535.1 Actinomycetes bacterium
GTGACCTGGATCGCGCGGTCGGGGCCGTTGATGCCGACGTGCACGTGAAGGCCGAAGGTGTTGTTGCGCCAAACGACGTAGCGCAACAACTCGTCGTTGCGACGGTAGTGGGGCGTGTCGATGATGCGCTGGTCCTGCCAGCGGCTCCACGGATGGGTCGCGACCGCCGACAGACCGACCCCGACACCGTCGGCGAGCGCACGCAGCTGTGCGCGCCGCTCCCCAAGCTTCTCGGCCGCCTCGGCGAACGTCTCGCAACGGCCGGTGCGCACCTCGACCTCGGACGCGATCAGCTCGCCGACGAGATGCGGTTCGAGCTCGGTCCCCTGCGCCGCCTGCTGCACGTCCTCGAAACGATTGACGAGCTCGAGGGTGGCCGGGTCGAGCAGCGCGAACTCCTCCTCGACGGCGAGGGTGAAGTCGGTCGACGCCTCGAAAGCCGCGCGCGACGACGAGAGCAGCTCCTCGTAGCCGACCTTCTGCTCCTCGCCCACGGCGGAAGCCTAGCCTTCGGGCTCGCGCTCGACCCGTGGCAGCTCTCTGGAGAGGTCGTCCACCTGCGTCAACGCGAGCGCCGCGACCGCGATCGGCAGCCAGAGCGTGAAGAAGCGGTAGACCAGCGTCGCGAGCAGGGCCGGCGCGAGCGCCACGCCGACGGCGTTCAGGGAGAACGCCAACCCGGCCTCGACGCCGCCGGCGCCTCCGGCCGGCAGAGGCAGCGAGGTGATGACGTAGGCGGTCGTGTACGCGAGGACGAGCGCCGTCAGCCCGACGTGGGCGCCGAAGGCACGCAGCGCGGCGTAGAGCGTGAGCACATCCCCGGCCCAGAAGACGGGGAAGCCGAGCACCGCGAACGGATAGCGGTGTGAGCGACCGAGGACGTGACGCACGAGCACGACACCGCCGATCGCATCGGCCAGCGCCACGCGCCCCACGGTCCCGACCCACCGGAGCCAGCCGCGCGGCGATCGCGTGAGCCTCGTCCCGTCTCGCTGCGGCAACGTGGTGAAGCGATCGGCGCGGCGCGGCGAGCTGACCCACGCTGCCGCCGCTATGCACGCCGGAACGAGGACCACCCAAGTGAGCTCCATCGAGAGCGGCGCGCCGGACTCGAGACCGGCGAGGAGGAGCACCCCGGCGACGGCGGCCGCCACTGCGAGCACCCCCCACTGCAGGATGTTCAACGCGAGCACACGCCGCACGGCGCGATGCGACTCCTCCCCGGCCTTGTGCAGCGCCCAGTAGTCGACGCCGAGCGTCCCGAACGAGGATCCGGCGACGAAAGCGCCGAAGCCGACCGCGACGATGCGCGTCACCGTCCAGATCCGGAACCGCGGCCCTCCGTCGACACGGGCGACGTCGCGATACGCCGCGATGTAGCCGAGGTAGGCGACGACCTCGCCGGCAAGGCAGACGACGAACCAGATCTGGTCGGCGTGCCGGAGTGCGCGCAGCATCTTCGGGAAGCTCGCGACCTGGCCGATGAAGAAGACGGCCGCCGCGATAACCGCCGTGCCGAGCAGCAGCGTGAGGATCGCCTTTCGGCGATCGATACCGAAGATCTCGCCGCGATGCTCTTCGGTCATCTACGCGCAGCCTATGAAAGCTCGAGCAAGCGCTCGGCCACGCGCGACCAGCTCCAGTTCCGCTCGACGGCGACACGGGCGGCGAGGCCGAGCCCGCGACGCTCCTCGGCCGGTAGCTCGAGCAGCGCGCGCAGGCGCTCGCGCAGCGCGCCGGCGTCGCCCGTCGGAAACGACACGAGCCCGCGGCGCTCGGCCGGATACTCGAGGGCTATCCCCGCAGCGACCTCGGCCAGACCGGAGTGATTGGCCACGACCGGCGGCACGCCGGCGGCGGCAGCCTCCGCTGCCACCATCCCGAACGCCTCGGGGAAGATCGAGGGGACGACTGCGACGTCGACGAGCGGCAGCAGGTGCACGAGGTGCCGGTGCTCGAGCGCGCCGGTGAAGAGCGTCCCCGGCGGAGCCTGGATCTCGAGCGCCTCGCGGTAGTCGCCGAAGCCGACGATCACCGCGCGAGCGTCGAGCCCCTGCAGCGCCTCGAACAACACCTGGACGCCCTTGTTCTCGATCAGCTTGCCGAAGTAGAGGACGGTCGGCGCCTCGCCGGCGAAGAACTGTGCGAAGCGCTCTGCGTTGCCGGGGTCGGGATGGCGCTCTCCGCCATCGAGCTGATCGCGCTCGGACTGCTCGATCAACGCGGCGAGCGCAGCGTCGCGCGGCGCGGGCACGAACTCGTCGACGGACACGCCCGGCGGCACCTCGTGCACCCGGTCGATGTGGCCGACCACGTCCTCGAGCACCGTGCGAATGTGCTCCGACCCGACGAAGACGGCCCTCGCCTCGTCGAGTGCCTCCGCCCCCCAGCGTGAGAGCCGGTCGTCGCCACGCATCGAGTACTCGAGCTCTGAGCCGTGCGCCTTCACTGCGAACGGCGCGCGTGAGGCGGCGCCCACCGCTCCTCCGAGCAGCACGTGGTTCGTGAAGACGACGTCGGCGGGCAAGAGCGCGTCGAGCGCGGCCGCATTGGCGGCGACATAGGCATCGAGCTCGGACCGGCTGAAGTCCTGGAGGAGCTTCGCCGTGAGACCTTCGTACTCGTCGAGGACGAACACGGGCAGCAGGCCCCCCGGCAGATCGGGCACGACGACCCGTGCGCCGCCGACGTCGTAGAGATCCGGGTGCCGCTCCTGGCACACGACGACCACCTCGTGCCCCATCCGGCTCCACTCGCGCGCGAGCGCCCGCGTGTAGACGTTCGAGCCGGTGCCGCCGAGCAGGTAGCCGTGCCAGAGGAGGATGCGCACGAGGCGCAGCCTATTTACGTGAGATGAAAATAGAGCGCGTAGAGAAGCTCGACCGCCGGGTTCGACGTATGCACCGTCACGTCGGCGGGCGTCTCGAGCAGCGCTTCCGAGTAGTTGAAGATGATCTTCACGCCGGCCGCGACAAGATCGTCCGCAGCGTTCTGAGCAGCGTCCGCCGGCACGGCCAGCACACCGACGATGATGTTCTTGTCGTGCACGAGGGCGGGCAAGCGCCCGTACTCGCTGACAGTGACGTGACCGACGGGCCGGCCGAGCTTCTCCGGATCGGTGTCGAACACGGCGGCGATGTTGATGCCGTGCTCCGCAAAGATCGCCGAGCTGGCGATCGCCTGTCCAAGTCGTCCTGCGCCGATGAGCGCGATGTTGTGCTGCCCCTGCGTCCGGAGGATCTTGCGGATCTCACCGAGCAGCGACTCGATGTTGTAGCCGACGCCGCGCTTGCCGAACTTCCCGAACGCGGAGAGGTCGCGGCGAATTTGCGTCGCGTTGATGTTGGTGTACTCCGCGATCTCCTGTGAAGAGATCCGGGCCTTTCCCATCTTCCGCGCCTGCGTCAGCACCTGGAGGTACCGAGACAGGCGGGCTGCGACACCAACCGTCAAACGGTCCGCCACACGTCCTCCATCCGTCGAGCTTGTAACAGCGCGGACCGTTGTAGCAGCTACGAGTCGGCGCGCGCTTGTGCAACCGCTTCGCGAAAAGAAGCGACCTGCAAGTGGTATGTGAAACGGCGCCTCCCGTCGATCTCGACGACCGGGAGCCACTCGCGATACTCGGCCTCGAGGGCCGGATCCCCGGTGATATCGACCTCGCGCAGGGGGAAGCCGAGCTCCGCCTGGAGCGCCCGCACCTGCTCGAGCGCCCGTTCGCAGAGGTGGCAGCCCTCCGCGTGGTAGATGACGACGTCGGCGGCTACGGGTAGATGCCGCGGGTGATCGTCGCCTCGGCGACACGCTGCACCGCGACGCCGTAGGCCGCGACACGCATCGAGACGTCGCGCGCCCGGGCCGTCTCCCACGTCTCCTCGAATGCGCGGCTGACGATGTCGTTCAGCTTCGCGTTCACCTCGGACTCTTTCCAGAAGTACTCCTGGAGCCCCTGCACCCACTCGAAGTAGGACACGACGACGCCACCGGCGTTGGCGAGCACGTCCGGCAGAATCAGGACGCCCTTGTCCTCCAAGATGGCGTCCGCCGCCGGCGTCACGGGGGCGTTGGCGCCTTCGCAGACGATCGAGGCCCTTACCCTGTCGGCGTTCTCGCCGGTGATCACCTGCTCGAGCGCGCACGGTGCGAGGACGTCGACGTCGAGCAGGATCAGCTCCTCGTTCGTGATCGCCTCCGCATCGCGTAGGCCCGCCAGCGTGCGGAACTCGCGCTTGTGCGCGAAAGCCGCGGGAACGTCGATGCCCTTCGCGTTGTAGAGCGCGGTGGTCGAGTCGGAGACCGCCGTGACGATCGCGCCCTCTTGATGGAGGAAGAGCGCGAGATAGCTGCCGACCTGACCGAAGCCCTGCACGGCGACGCGCATGCCTGCGACCGAGCGGTCCTGCTTCGCCGCCGCGTCGCGAATCGAGTAGAGCGCGCTCCGTGCGGTGGCCTCTTCGCGTCCGAGCGACCCGCCGATCGCGAGCGGCTTTCCGGTCACGACGCCGAGCACGGAGTGTCCCTTGTTCATCGAGTAGGTGTCGAAGATCCACGCCATGACCGACGCATCGGTGCCGACGTCCGGAGCCGGAATGTCCTTCTCCGGCCCGATCTCGTTGATGATCTCGCTCGTGTAACGGCGGGTCATCCGCTCGAGCTCCGAGCGCGACAGCTGCTTCGGATCGACCACGACGCCGCCCTTGGCTCCGCCGAAGGGGATGCCCATCAGGGCGCACTTCCACGTCATGAGCATCGCGAGCGCCTTGATCTCGTCGCGCGTGACGTCGGCGTGGTAGCGGATTCCGCCCTTCGAGGGCCCTCGTGCCACGTTGTGCGTCACCCGGTAACCCTTGAAGACGCGCGTGGAGCCGTCGTCCATGCCCACCGGCACCGAGACCTCGACCGACTTCTTGCACTCGCCGAGAACGTTCACGAGGTTCGCATCGATGTCGAACGTCGTCGCGACGCGCTGCAGCTGCTCGCGCGCGATGTCGTAGGGGTTCTCGCGAAGGTGCGAGGTGGGTGCGTCGACCGTGCTCACTGAGGCGTTATTCGGGACTGCATGGCGAGTATACGGAAGCTCATCGGAGGGTGAACGGTACTCGCCGCCGGCTCAGCGGACGCCCATCCACGGGGTAGCCGACGATCTTGATCACGTAGTTCCCGGGCGGCAGGAGCTGCCCCGACGGATCGCGGCCCGTGAGCCCGAAGGTGTAACGGCCGGGCAGCACGTCCCGCAGCCGCGCGAGCAGCCCGACGCGTGTGCCGTCCGCGCGCCATAGGTCGACGTCGAGCAGCTGCAACGGCCGGATCTCCGGCGCTCCGGCGACGCCGAGCACACGGCCCGCGTCGATCGCGAGTAGCGCCGGCGTCACGTCGGATGCCTTGAAGGACTTCGCCGACAACGTCGCTCGCGCGATCAGGTCGACGCCGTCTGGCCCGAACGCGATCGCCCACGGCACGTGCACCCCCCCGCCCCCGGCGACGTTCACGACGATCGTGCCGTCGGCGGTCGAGGTCCCCGACGGCGCCGAAGCGGTGAGCGCGTCGACCCGGACGAGAACGCTCTTCCCCGGATGCAGGCTCACGCGGTTGGGGCTCAGCGTGAAGTCGACCGCAGCTGCTCCTTCGTCCTGCGTCCGTACGGCGATCGTTGCGTGCACCGTTCGCGTCGAGAGGTTGGTCAGCGTGAGCGACGCCTTGACGCGCCAGCCCGCGCCGGTCGAACGGCCGAGAGCGAGCGTCGCAGGCGACGCGGCGAGCTCCCCGGCGGCCGCGCCGCCGACGTCGACGTTGCCGGCGCCCTGCACCGTGACGGGATCCCCCTCCACGTGCCGCGCGGTGCCGACGAGCAGGCCCTTGAGCGCATCCGCTCCGAGGGACGGCCGCGCCTGTGCGAGCAGCGCGGCCGCCCCGGCGACGGTGGCTGCTGCCGCGCTCGATCCGTTCACGGTCACGAAGCGCGGCGAGCCGTCGGCGTTCGCGCCCGGATCGGAGGTCGCGAGCCCGACGCCCGGCGCGACGAGGTCGGGCTTCACGCGACCGTCGAATGCGAGCCCTGACGATGAGAAGCTCGCCACCCTGCCGAGGCTCGCGGCCGGCACTGTGCGAGCCGAGCCGAGCGACACCGTCGCCGACGCTCCCGCCGCCAGACGGGCGAGTAGAGCGTGTGCGGCCTCCGCAGACAGCGAGACGACGGGGACCGGCACCGATTCCTGGAGCCCCAGGGCGCCGGCCGGGAGCCGGGAACGCCCGCCGTACAGCAACACGGCGGAGGCGCCCGCCGCGGCAGCGCGCTCGGCCGCAGGCGCCGGGGACGCACCGACGGGCACGAGCGCCGCCCTCCCGGCGACGATGCTCCCGCCTGCGCGCGTGAAGAAGTCGGTGAGCCGCGGCGCGGTGCGCCGCGTACCGCCGAGCGTGCCGCGTGGCACGGCGATCGCGAGGTCGAGCCGCTTCCCTGGGGACACGGCGCCCGAGAGCGGCGTGGTGCCGTCCACCAGCGTGTCGAGCCCCGAGCGAACGAGGATGCGGGCCTCGTCCGTCCGCGTGCGCGTGTCGAAGGCGCCGACGGTGAGCGCTGCGGGCGCTCCACCGGGACCGGCGATGTCGCCGTAGCCCGCGGCGGAGCCGCCGTCATTCCCGGACGGCGCGACGACGAGCGTGTCGAGAGCGAGCGCGCCTGCGGCAGCGCGCGCCTCCGGTCCGTCGGTGAAGCCGGCGAACGGCTCGGCGAGCGCGATCAGCGCCACTCGGGCGGCGTCGTGCGCGTCACCGTCGTCGTTCGGGTCGACCGCGCGCTCGAGACCCGCGATGATCTGGTCGCTGCGCCCGTAGATCGCCCAGTGCCCGAATGCGTCCGGCTGCCAGCCGGCCACGCGCACCGGCAGGACGGCGGCCCCGGTGGCGACGCCGGAGAGACCCGAAGGCCCACCGGCGCCGACGAGCAGGCCTGCCATCTGCGTGCCGTGGCGCTCGAGCTGCGACGAATCGTCCGGCCGAGCCGCCGCGACAGCGCCCGAATCGCCGCCGATCACGTCGATCCCGTCGAGGATGCGGCCGCGGAGAAACGGGACCGCGGGGTCGACCCCGGTGTCGAGCAGCGCGATCGTCACACCTCGGCCGTCGACCCCGGAGACGCCGATCTCGGGGCGATGGCCCGACCCCGGCCCGAAGTCGGAGCGCGAGAGCACGTCGGACGAGATCGACGACGGGTACGCGATGCGAACGGGGTAGACCCCGACGACGTCCTCGTCGCGCTCGATCAGCGGGATCGCGCTCGGGTCGAGCACCGCCGAGAAGCCGTTGAGCACACGCGCGAAGCTGTAGTCCGGGTGCACGGATACGCCGGAAAGCGCGAGCCTCGACACGAGCAGCTTCTGCGCCGAGAGGGCAGTCGCCGTCCAGGCTCGTTCCTGCCGCGTGCCCACCACCCCGCCCGCAGCTGCGACCCGCTGCGCGAGCGACGGGGTCTTCAGGACGACGATCCAGCGCTGCCCGGGTGCGACGCGCGGGCGCGATCCGACGAGCCCCCGCCACGCAGAAGCGGCGGTCAGCTGCGTCGGCGCTTGCCCTGCGCTCTTGCCGCCGGTTGTGAGCAGGACCGCCGTCGCGGAGACCACGAGCAGCGCGAGCAAGAAGGCGTGCCGCGGCTCAGCGCGAGGCGTAAGCATCGAGGCCAAGATAACCGGGGTACGGGACGGGGTCCGTGAAGCGCCCGGCCGAGGCGATCATGGCCGCATTGTCCGTACACAGCGCGAGCGGCGCGAGCGCAGCTCCCGGCAAGGACTCGCGAAGCTCCGAGTTCGCTGCCACGCCTCCGACGACCGCGATCGTTCCGGCGCCGGCCTGCTTTGCGGCCTCCTGCACCCGACCCACGAGGGCGCGGACGATCGCACGCTGATACGACGCGGCGAGATCGGCCCGCCGCGCGGCAAGCTCGTGCGGCGAGAGGTCGCGTGTCGCGTAGAGCAGCGCGGTCTTCAGGCCGGAGAAGGAAAAGTCGAGGCCCGGGACGCGCGCTACCGGGAATTCGTATGCACCTGGGTCGCCGGTGCGCGCGAGCCGGTCGATCTCCCGCCCGCCGGGGTAGGGCAGCCCGAGCAGTCGTGCGCCCTTGTCAAACGCTTCGCCCGCGGCGTCGTCGAGCGTGGTGCCGAGCACGCGCTGCTCGCCGTGACTGCGCACGTCGAGCAGGAGGGTGTGCCCGCCGCTCGCGAGCAGGCAGAGAAACGGCGGCTCGAGCGCCATCGGTTGGAGGTAGAGCGACGCGACGTGCCCCTGCAGGTGGTCGACGGGGACGAGCGGCAGTCGCCGCGACCAGGCGACCGCCTTCGCTGCGGCGAGGCCGACGAGCAGAGCGCCGATCAACCCTGGACCTTGCGTGACCGCGAGCTTCGTCACGTCGTCGAGCGTCACTCCCGCCTCGCCGAGCGCCTCGCGGATGACGGGCGTCACGAGCTCGAGATGCCGCCGCGACGCCACTTCCGGGACGACGCCTCCGTACTGTGCGTGGAGGTCGGCCTGCGACGCGACGACGTTGGAGCGAATGTGACCGTCGTCGTCGATGACGGCGGCTGCGGTCTCGTCGCAGCTCGTCTCGAGGCCGAGGATCACTCGCGACCGGAGCGCGCCACGGGGTCCTTCCACATGATGAGCGCGTCCTCGCGGTTGTCCGTGTAGTAGCCGCGGCGGAGGCCCCGGGACTCGAAGCCGAGTCGCTCGTAGACGGAGATCGCGGTCGCGTTCGAGACGCGGACCTCGAGCGTGTAGCCGCGTCGCGCGTCGTCGGCCGTCAGCTCGAACAGCCGCTCGAGCAGCATCGTCGCGATTCCACGACCGCGATGATCGGGGTCGACGGCGAGGTTCATCACGTGCCAGGCGTCGACGTAACGCGAGACGACGAGGTAACCGCACAGCTCGCCGTCCTCGCCCTCGGCCTCGAACGCGCCGAGACAGATCGAGCTCGGCTTCGCGAGCTCGCCGGCGAACATCGAGCGCGACCATGGCGTCGGATAGGAACGGCGCTCGATCTCCTCGATCGAGCGCAGGTCGGCGAGACCGAGGATGCGCAGCTCGATCGTCGTCATCCGACGCTCTTCACGGCATCGGGAACGCGCAGGTACAGCGGCTCGATCTCGTCGACCGGCCCGAAGTCGTGCGCAAGCTGCACGTGGAAGCGCGCACGGGGACGATGCCGCTCATCGGTCTCGGGAGGCACGACTGCCCCCTTCCCCTCGAGCAGCTCGCGATACCGCAGCGCGCCGTCGCCGACGTACACGCTGCCCGCCTCGATGTCGAGATCCGCCGGCGCGAGAACGGCAGGGAGGCCCTCGACGAGGGTGAACACCTCACGGCGCCGCGCATCGACGACGGGCGTCGCGCCGGGCGCGCCCGCTGCGAGCGCGTCCAGGGTGGAGACGCCGGCGCCGGG
>JAOPYX010000338.1 GCA_025964535.1 Actinomycetes bacterium
ATCGTGCGGACGAAGTTGTGACCCTGCCAGCCGAACAGCCACGACGAGCGCACGATCCAGGCATCGCCGCCCGCGGCCGCCTCGGAGTGCAACTTGGTGCGGCCGTACACCGACAGCGGATTCGGCGCGTCCGACTCGACATACGGCGTCCGCTTGTGCCCGTCGAACACGTAGTCGGTCGAGAACAGCACGATCGGTGCTCCGATCTCCGCCGCGTGCTGCGTGCCGCCGACGTTCACCGCCGCCGCCTCCTGCGGTTCCCACTCCGCCGCGTCGACGTCGGTCCACGCGGCCGCATGGAGCACGAGGTCGACCGGCCCGAGCACCGGCGGCGGATTCGTGACGTCCCAGTCGCGATGCGTGAGCGCGACGACGTCCTCGGTTGCGAACGCTTCGGTGAGCGCCGCCCCGAGCTGGCCGCCGGCCCCGGTTACGACGACGCGTCGCGTGCCGACAGGACCGGCGATGACGTGCTCCAGACGTGGCGAACGCGTTCGTCGTCCCACGGGATTCCATGCTCGTCGGGATTGGCGGGGTCGTACTCCTCCGTGACGAGATACATGAACACGCAGTCGGTGAGCGCTTCGTATCCGTGCGCGCGGAAGCCGGGCACGTAGATCGCCACGGGATTGTCGTCGCCGACGTCCTCCGTGAAGATCTCGCCGGTGTCGCGATCGAGCACGACGATGCGCACCATGCCGGCGATGCAGACGAACAGGTCGTCCTGACCGCGCTCGTGGTAGTGCAGGCCGCGGATCACGCCCTTGGACGAGCGGGACAGGTTCGCCTGCTTGACGGGCTTCGGCAAAGCGCTCGCGCGAATGAGCTCCGCGAACCAGCCTCGCTCGTCCTCGTGCAGCGTCAACGGAAACCGCTCGACGATCACTCGTTCACCGCGTTGCGCCGCACGAAGTCGTTCACCTCGTAGTACGCGTCGATCGACTCGCCGGCGTCGCCCCAGAAGCCGTCGACCGCATCGGCTTCCATCTGCTTGCCGCCGACGTACCAGTTGTTCACATCGGTGATCTCGAGCTCTCCGCGTCCCGACGGCTTCAGCGTGGGGATCACGTCCCATACCTGCGCGTCGTAGAAGTAGACGCCGGTGACGGCGAAGCGGGACGGCGGCGACTCGGGCTTCTCGACGATCTCCGTCACCCGGTCACCGTCCATCGCAGCGACACCAAGGTGGCGCAGATGCTCGTCGCCTTCGACATGAGAGAGCACGATGCGCGCGCCCTTCTCCTGGCGTGCGAAGTTCTCGACGACCGGTGCAAGCGAACGCTGGAAGATGTTGTCGGCGAGCATCACGCAGACCTTGTCGCGGCCGACGAAGCGCTCGGCGAGCCCGAGGGCTTCGGCGATGCCGCCCGCCTGATCCTGGTAGCCGTAGGCCAGCCGGTCGATCCCGTACTCGTGGCCGTTTCCGAGCAGGCGGAAGAACTCGCCGGCGTGCGTTCCTCCCGTCACGAGCATCAGCTCGTCGATGCCCGCGCGCACGAGCGCCTCGACCGCGTACGTCACCATCGGCCGGTCGTAGAGCGGCAGCAGGTGCTTGTTCGTGATCCGGGTCAGCGGGTGCAGGCGCGTGCCCGATCCCCCGGCGAGGATGACGCCCTTCATGGGAGGCGATGCTACTCGGGCGGCCGCCGCGCCCACCGGAAGAGCGGCGCCTGAGGGGAACGGGAGGAAGGGAGGAGGAGCTCCCCTCGCGGCGCAGCTCGTGCCTTACGGATGTACGGGGAGCACGAGGACGAGCACGGTGAGCGCGGCCGTCAGGGCGACGATCAGGCGCATGACCGGCTCCGGTTCCTCATGTGACAGACGGTACTCCCGGCTCGTGAAGGGACCGTTTCCGTCCTGAAAGGAAAGAGTTAGCTTTGCCGCGCCCTCGGCTCAGGGCGCGCCCCGGCGCGACGAGCGGCCTTGCAGGCCCGCACCCGCGGCAGGCTCCGCACGGCGGCGAACCAGGTGTAGAGCGCGAGCCCGAGCACCCCGAGCACGGCCTTGACGAGACGTGCCACCATGCTTTTCACGGTAGCCCAGAACGGGAAGGCGACAACAATGGCCGGACGGCGCAGGAACCTCGACGACCTCCAGGGAGAGATCCAGGAGCTCTTTGCGGACATGTGGCAGGTGCCCGGCTTCTCCGGCATGCGACACGGCTACCGGCCGCAATGCGATTGCTTCCGCACCGACGACCCGCCGGCGCTGCACGTCGTGCTCGAGCTGCCGGGCATGGACCCGGACTCGGTCGAGCTCGTCGTGGCCGGGCACTCCCTGCTCGTGTCGGGCACGCGTGAACGTCCGATCGTGCCCGGCGCGCGTTATCAGCAGATGGAGATCGAATACGGCGCGTTCCAGCGGCGCATCGAGCTGGGCGAGGACGTCGATCCTTCGCGTGCGGCCGCGAGTTACGAGCGCGGGCTTCTCCGGGTGGTGCTGCCGCTCGCCCGGCGTGTGTCGGAGCAGACGCGAATCGTGATCGAGGTGCGACGGTGACCGAGCCCGAGCTCGTCACCATCACCCCGGAGGAGCAGCAGCAGGCCGACGAGCTCGGTCAGGAGCTGCCGGCGGCGCTGCCGGTCCTGCCGTTGAAGGAGACGGTCGTCTTCCCAGAGTCGATGACGCCGCTTGCGATCGGGCAGGAGCGCTCGATCAAGCTCATCGACGACGTCGTCGGCGGCGACCGCCTGCTTGCGCTCGTCACCGTCCGGAACGACGAGGCGGAGGCACCCGGCTGGGACGACCTCTACGAGATCGGCACCGCGGCCGTCGTCCACAAGATGATCCGTGTGCCCGACGGCACGCTGCGCGTCCTGGTGCAAGGGCTGCGCCGGATCCGCGTCGGGGGACACGTGGCCGACGACCCGTATCTCATCGGCGAGTTCGTCGAGCTGCCCGACCATGTCGAGGAGACGAAGGAGCTCGAAGCGCTCACGCGCAACGTGCAGAACATGTTCGGCCGGATCATCGGGCTCGTTCCGTATCTGCCGGAGGAGCTGCAGCTCGCGGCCGCCAACGTCGACGATCCGAGCGCACTCGCGTCGCTCGTCGCCTCGACGCTTCGCCTGAAGACGGAGGAGAAGCAGAAGCTGCTCGAGATCGTCGACGTCAAGGAGCGCCTGCGCTCGGTGTCGCTCATCCTCAACCGCGAGCTCGAGGTCCTCGAGCTCGGCACGAAGATCCAGTCGCAGGTCCAGTCCGAGCTCGAGAAGGGCCAGCGGGAGTTCTTCCTGCGCCAGCAGATGAAGGCGATCCAGGAGGAGCTCGGCGAGGGCGACGCAGAGCAGGCCGAGCTGGAGGAGCTGCGGGGCCGCATCGCCTCGCTCGAGCTGCCCGAGGACGTCGAGAAGGTCGCGCTCCGCGAGCTGTCACGGCTCGAGCGTCTACCCGCAGCCGCCGCCGAGTACAGCGTGATCCGCACGTATCTCGACTGGATCGCGACGCTGCCGTGGGGGAAGACGACGGAGGACAAGATCGATCTGGTGCGCGCGCGCGAGGTCCTCGATGCCGACCACTTCGATCTCGAGAAGGTGAAAGACCGGATCATCGAGTTCCTCGCCGTGTCGAAGCTGCGTGGCGATGCGTCAGGCCAGATCCTCTGCTTCGTCGGCCCGCCCGGAGTCGGCAAGACATCTCTCGGCCAGTCGATCGCACGCACGCTGGAGCGCAAGTTCGCGCGCCTGTCGGTCGGCGGCGTGCGTGACGAGGCGGAGATTCGCGGTCACCGGCGCACCTACATCGGCGCGATGCCGGGCAGCATCATCCGCGCGATCCGCGACGCCGAGTCGATGAACCCCGTGCTGTTGATCGACGAGCTCGACAAGATGGGCGCCGACTTCCGCGGCGACCCGGCGTCGGCGATGCTCGAGGTACTCGACCCGGAGCAGAACAAGACGTTCCGCGACCACTACCTCGACCTGCCGTTCGACCTGTCGAAGGTGCTGTTCATCTGCACCGCGAACACGATCGACACGATCCCCGCTCCCCTGCTCGACCGCATGGACGTGATCTCGCTCTCCGGCTACACCGAGGACGAGAAGCTCGGCATCGCCAAGCGCTATCTCGTGCCGAAGCAGATCGAGGCACATGGACTGGCGGTCGAACGCGTGACCATCTCCGACAAGGCGCTTCGCCTCGTCATCCGCGAGTACACGCGCGAAGCGGGCGTCCGCGGTCTCGAGCGTCGCATCGCAGACCTCTGCCGCAAGGCTGCGCGCAAGGTTGCCGAGGGGTACGAGGGAAGGATCCGCATCGACGAGCGGCGGGTACGTGCGTGGCTCGGCGCGCGCCGCTATTCGGGCGAGGTGCGGCGGCGCACCGCCGACCCCGGCGTCGCGACGGGGCTCGCGTACACGGCCGCCGGCGGCGACGTGCTGTTCATCGAGGCACAGGGATACGCGGGCAAGGGGCGCCTGACGATCACGGGGCAGCTCGGCGAGGTCATGCAGGAGTCGGCGCAGGCCGCGCTGTCGTGGGTCCGTTCGCACACCGAGCAACTCGGGGTGCCGGTCGACTGGTTCGCCCAGCACGACATCCATGTGCACGTGCCCGCCGGCGCGGTGCCGAAGGACGGGCCGTCGGCGGGCGTGACGATGGCAACTGCGATCGCGTCGCTCGTGCGCGGAACACCCGTCGCGCCGGACCTCGGCATGACCGGCGAGCTGACGCTGACCGGCCGCGTGCTCGCGATCGGCGGGTTGCGCGAGAAGGTGCTCGCGGCGCAGCGCGCAGGACTGAAGCGGGTCGTGCTTCCGCATGAGAACGAGCACGACCTGGAGGACATCCCGGCCGAGACGAAGCGCGAGCTGGAGTTCATCCTCGTCGACTCGATCGAGCAGGTGCTCGCAGTCGCCTTCGACGAGAGCACGCTCGCGAGCGGCAACGGCACTGCCGCTCCGATCGTGCTGCCCGCCGCAGCAGCGGCGCGAACGCGGCCGGCCTGATCAGCCGAGCACGAAGCTCGTGAACAGCAGCGTGCAGGCCCCGTCAGGGTCCGGTGTGTCCGACGGCGCGCGGCAGAGCAGCTGGATCTCCCGCTTTCCGGCCAGCACGAAGCCGAGCCGGGTCGAGTAGCCGCGTGCCGTGTAGCGGTAGACGCGGGTCTTTCGGCCTGCCACCGCCGCCGTGGCCTTCTCGGTGAGCGTGCCCTGCGCCTGCGCGGCGAGCTTCCGGGCGTTCCGGTCGAGCTCGGCCACGACCTGGCCGAAGAGGCGCGGGTCGTACCGCTTGAGGAGGGTGAAGCTCGTCGCGGAGACGAGCGCCTTCCCGCTTCTGGCCTCGAGGACGGTCCCGCTACGACGGACCGTCCAGCCGCGCGGCGAGGCGAAGCTGAATCCCGGGCCCCGCAGGAGGGTGCTGCTCGAGGGCTGGGCTTTCTGCGACCCCCCGCACGCTGCGAGAATGGAAACAAGGGCAAGGGGTACACAGACCCGTGCCAGCAACCGAAAGGAACCACTGATAATGGCCAAGACGAAGGACAAGGTCTCGGACGCGGCCGGCAATGTCAAACCGTATGTGGATCGCGCGCTCCACGACGCCGAGCTGCGCGACAACGTGCGGAACGCATACGAGTCGGCACGTTCGATCTACAACGAG
Organism: Actinomycetes bacterium; assembly: GCA_025964535.1. Taxonomy (GTDB): domain Bacteria; phylum Actinomycetota; class Thermoleophilia; order Gaiellales; family Gaiellaceae; genus Palsa-739. The sequence continues at coordinate 5,599 of JAOPYX010000338.1, forward strand.
TTGATGGGCAACCGCGGCATGACGGGTGTCGCCACCCGTGTCGCCACCGATCGCGACATCCAGAACGAGCTGCGCTCGACCGTCGCCGAGCTCCGCAAGGCGGCGGAACGCGTGCAGGGAAAGGAAGTGCACGCCAGGCGGAACAGCGGCCTGCTCTTCCTCGGGATCCTGCTCGGCGTCCTGTTCAACCCGCTCACCGGCTCCCAGACGAGGAAGTGGCTCTCCGACCGCGTGCTCGGCGGCGGCGACGACTTCACGTACAAGGGTGGCGGCGGCGGAAACGGCTCGGCGAGCAATTAGAAGCTCTGACAGAATGACCACGCGCTGACGGGGTGCGATGGGTGCGTGCGATGCAAGGACGCAGGGAGGGTCGATAGTGGTTTTCTATCGACCCGACTGAGGACGCCGCAGCGCGTGTGCACAGCGCGAGCCGGCAGCCCGTGCTTGTTCTGTTAGAGCTTCTAAGTCAGAACGCGCCGGCGGCGAGCTCGTACGAGCGCCGCCGGAGCGCATGGTCGTGCGTGATCGTCACGAGCATCAGCTCGTCGGCACCGTACTCCCCGGCCACCTGCTCGAGCCCGGCCGCCACGGTGTCGGGAGCGCCGACGACTGCGCGCCGGCCCGTGGGCGGCACCTCG
>JAOPYX010000022.1 GCA_025964535.1 Actinomycetes bacterium
GCGCTGATCACGCCGTGGAACTTCCCGCTCGCGATCCCGATCTGGAAGCTTGCGCCCGCGCTGATCTACGGGAACACCGTCGTGCTCAAGCTCGCGTACGAGTCGCCGCTCACCGGGCTGCACATCGCGGAGGCGTTCGCCGAGGCCGATCTTCCTGCCGGCGTGCTCAACGTGCTCACCGGACGCGGATCGACGGTCGGAGCCGCGCTCGTGCGCGACCCGCGCGTGCGTGCGATCTCGTTCACGGGCTCGGTCGCGACCGGCAACTCCGTGCGCGACGAGGCGACGAAGCTCGGCAAGCGCGTGCAGCTCGAGCTCGGCGGCCACAACCCGCTGATCGTGATGGACGACGCCGATCTCGATCGTGCAGTCGAGGCGTCGTATGCCGGTGCGTTCTGGTCGGCCGGCCAGAAGTGCACCGCCACGCGTCGCATCTACGTCCAGGACGAGGCGTACGACACGTTCAAGGAGAAGCTGCTCGCGCGCATCGACCGCGGCAAGGTCGGGGACCCCGCGGATCCCGACGTCGAGGTCGGCCCGATCGTCAACGAGAAGCAGTTCGACGAGATCATGGAGGCGATCGAGCGCGGCAAGCGCGAAGGCGGCACGGTGCTTGCCGGCGGTGAGCGCGCCGACGACGAGGGCTACCTCATCGCGCCCACCGTGTTCGAAGGCGTCGGCGACAAGGCCTTCCTCTCGTGCGCGGAAGTGTTCGGCCCCGTGACGTCGCTCTACCGCTTCGCGACGCTCGACGAGGCGATGACGCGCGCGAATGACAGCGAGTTCGGATTGTCGGCCGCGATCTTCACGAGTGGCCTCGCCGCCGCGACGCGCTTCCAGAACGAGGCGCAGGCCGGCCTCCTGCACGTCAACTCGCAGACCGCGGGCGCCGACGTGCACGTGCCGTTCGGCGGGATCAAGTCGAGCGGCTTCGGCCCGCACGAGCAGGGCCGCGCGGCGATCGAGTTCTACACCGAGACGGTCACGATCTACGTCGATCCGTGAGCGGTCCCGAGCGGTTCCTCGTCACCGGCGCGCTCGGCTGCATCGGCGCGTGGACGTGCGCCGAGCTCGCTGCGCAAGGAACGGAGGTGGTCGGCTTCGACCTCGGCGACGACGATCGTCGTGTCCGGCTCGCGACCGATGCCGAGATCCCGCTCGTGCGTGGCGACATCTCCGATCGCGACGCGCTCGGGAAGGCGCTCGACGAGCACGGCATCACGCACGTCGTCCATCTCGCAGCGCTGCTGATCCCGAGCATCAAGCGCGACCCGCCGTACGGCACCGCCGTCAACATCGGCGGCACGGTCAACGTGCTCGACGCGGCGAAGACGCGCGGCATCCAGGTCGCCTATGCGAGCTCGGCCGCGGTGTACTCGAAGGTGGATGACGCCGGCGGGCCTGTGTCGAACGACGCGGAGGGGCATCCGGTCACGTTCTACGGCGTGCACAAGCAGGCATGCGAAGGCCTTGCGCGCATCTTCTGGCAGGAGGAGCAGGTGCCGTCGATCGGCATCCGCCCGTTCATCGTCTACGGCCCGGGCCGCGATGCAGGGCTTACCGCGTCGCCGACGCTCGCGATGGCGGCCGCTGCAGAGGGGGAGGATTTCCGGATCGCGTTCGGCGGCCGCACGCAGCTGCAGTTCGCGCCCGACACCGCGCGCGTGTTCGTCGCCGCCGCACGCGCCGCGACGGACGGGGCACGCACGTTCCATCTCGGCGGCCCCGCCGAGACGATCGCCGACGCGGCCCGCGCGATCGAAGCGGCGGCGCCCGGCGTGGCGATCGCAGTCGACGAAGAGACGATCCTGCCGTTCCCCGACGAGTTCGACGGCGCGCCGCTCGAGGAGGCGATCGGCCGGATCGCGTGGACGCCGCTTGCCGACGGCGTCAGGCAGACGATCGAGACGCTGCGAGCCTCTTCGGGCTGAGTGTCGCGTCGACGAGCAGCAGCACGACAGCCACGCCGACGAGCGTCCAGAGCACGGCGGTGAACCCGCCGGTGAGGTCGCGGATCGCGCCGAGCACGAGCGGCCCCATCGACGAGAGCACGTAGCCGACGCCGAGCATCATCCCCGCGAGGGCAGCCACCTGCGCGGGGCTCTCCGCCGCGTCGAGCGGCAGCGTCATCGTCAGCGGGAAGAGCGGCCCGATGGCGACTCCGAGCAGCACCGCCCAGAGCCAGCCCGCACCGGGCAGCAGCACGACGCCGAGCAGCGACACGACCTGGAGCGCGGTCGCGCCGAGGAGCCAGTGCCGTCGCGTCCCGATGTGGTCGGCGGCCCAGGAGGCGAAGAAGCCGACCGGGATCGACACCCCGCTCAAAACTGCGAGCAGGTCCCCGGCCGCGTTCTCGCTCCAGCCGCGCTCGACGTACGCGTCGGGCAGCCATGAGTTGAGCCCGTAGAAGACGAACGACATGAGGAAGAACGCGCCGACGAGCTGCCAGCCGAGCGGGTTGCGCAGCGGCAGTTGCAGTGGCCGGAGCTCGGTGCGCACGTGCGTCGGCTCGCTGCGCGTCAGCCACATCCAGAGCGCCGCGAGCGCCGTCGACACACCGCTGATCGCGAGGAGGGGCGTGCGCCAGCTGCCGCCGGCGTGCTCGAGCGGCACCGCGATCGCCGCCGCGACCGTCGCGCCGAGCGTGATGCCCGCGGTGTAGACGCCGGTCGCGAACCCCGGCCGGTCGGAGAAGCGCTCCTTCACCGCGACCGGGAGCAGCGCGCCCGCGAAGCCCATGCCCATGCCCACGGGGATCGTCAGCAGGATGACGCCGACCGCTCCCGGTACGACCCCGCGCGCAAGGCCGACGACGCCGATCAGCGCAAGCGCGGCGCCGATGGCGTGACGTGAGCCGATGCGCGACGAGAGGAACGGTGCGGGCGGCGCGAACACGCCCATGCAGAGGATCGGAATCGTTCCGAGCAGCCCAGCGACCGTGTGCGAGACGCCGAGGTCCTTTTGGATCGAAGGCAGGAGCGGCCCCACCCCGACGAGTTGCGGTCGCAGCGTCACGGCTGCGAGGAACAGCGCGACGAGGAGGGGCGTTCGCTTAATAGCTAGAGCGTCTCGTAGAAGCTGCGCTCCCGCCCGTCCTCGACGAGCGTGAAGAGCTTGCCGGGCCCGAGCTCCTTGAAGTGGTCGCTCGCGCCGTGCGCCTCGAACGCCGCCTTGTCGGCGTACTGCTCGTAGAAGAGGAGCGAGCGGGGGTTCTCCGGATCGCGCGAGGGGATGTACAGCTCGTTTCCCGGCTCCTTGCGCGTCGCCTCGGCGAGCTCGTGCATTGCCGCGACCGCCTCCTCCTCCTTGCCCTCCAGGGCCGTCATCCGTACGACCAGCACGAAGCTCATCTGTGTCTCCTCGTCGTCAAGGTGCCATCTCAGTCCCCGGCAACGACCGGGTTGGTGATCGAGCCGAGCCCGTCGATCTCGATCGTGATCTCGTCACCGGGTTGAAGCCAGACCGGCGGCTTGCGGAATGCGCCGACGCCTGCGGGTGTGCCCGTGATGATCAGGTCGCCCGGCTCGAGCGTGATCGCCTGGGACACGAACGCGATCACTTCGGCGACGCCGAAAATCTGGTTCGACGTGTTCGAGTCCTGCATCGTCTCGCCGTTCAGGATCGCGCGGATGGGCAACGCCTGCGGGTCGGGCACCTCGCTCGCCGGCACGAGATCGCCGACCGGCAGGAACGTGTCGAGCGACTTGCCACGGACCCACTGCCCGTCGGAGAACTGCAGGTCGCGGCCCGAGACGTCGTTTGCGACGACGTAGCCACGGACGAAGTCGAGCGCGTCGTCCTTCGAGACGCCGCTTGCGCGGCGTCCGATCACGACGCCCAGCTCGGCCTCGTAGTCGGGGTTCTTGCAGATCGCGGGCACGCGGATGGCCTCGCCGGACGCGATCAGTGTGTTGGGCCACTTCGCGAAGAGGAGCGGCCGCTCGGGCAGCTCGACGCCCTGCTCCTCGGCATGGTCGCGGTAGTTGAGGCCGACACAAACGATTTTCTGGGGGGTATCGATCATGCACCCGACTCTACGCGAGGCGCGGAGACGACGCGCCGCTTAGGATCGCCGTATGAAGCTCGGCATGAACATGCTCCTCTGGTCGACCGACGTCAGCGGCCGGGAGTACGACGACACGTTCGCGATGCTGAAGGACGCCGGCTTCGACGGGGTCGAGATCCCGATCTTCGACCGCGAGGTCGACAAGTACGCGGAGCTCGGCAAGCGCCTCGACGGGCTCGGCCTCGAGCGGCTCGCCGTGGCTGCGCGCGGCCCCGACGACAACCCGATCTCGGACGACCCTGCTGTCCGCGCGGAGGCCGTCGCCGCCACGCGGGCGAACCTCGACTCCGCGGCGGCGCTCGGCGCGACGCTGATCTGCGGCCCGCTCGGTGCGCCGCTCGGCGTCTTCTCGGGTGCGCCTCCCACCGCCGAGGAGAAGGCGCGCGCGGTCGCGTACCTGCGGGAAGTCGCGCCCTACGCCGAGGAGCGCGGTGTGACGATCGTGCTCGAGTACCTCAACCGCTTCGAGATGTACCTCACGAATACGGCGTCCGACCTCGCCGATCTCGTGCGCGAGGTCGATCACGCGCACTGCCGGATGATGTACGACACCTTCCACGCGCACATCGAGGAGAAGGACCCGCGCGCCGCGCTGCAGGCGTGCAAGGACGTGCTCATGCACGTGCACCTGTCGGAGAGCGACCGCTCGACACCGGGCGCGGGGCAGGTCGACTGGGAGACGACGTTCGCCGCGCTCGGCGAGATCGGCTACGACGGCTGGCTCGTGATCGAGGCATTCGGCGACTCGCTTCCCGACCTCGCCGGTGCGACGAAGATCTGGCGGCGCATGTTCGAGAGCGAGGAGCAACTCGCGCGCGACGGTGCCGCGTTCATCCGCAGCGGCCTCGCCTTCTAGTCGCCCGACGACTCGTCGTCGGAGAAGCCGCACTCGAGGCAGACGAACTTCGTGTCGTCGCCGTCGGTCACGACGATGCCCTGCGTGACCCCGCAGTTGGGGCAGATCGGCGGGCGGTCGTCGCGCTCGTCGTCGTCCTCGCGCTTGCGCTTCTTCCGACTCATGCGCCCCACCAGAAGCTGGCTGCAATGACGACGTAGAGCCCGATGAGGATTGCGCCTTCCTCCAGCGTGCTCTCGCCGTCGTAGACGACGAGAGCGGTGATGCCGGCTCCCATCAGCAATGCGATGGCGAGGAGCGGCGGGAAGACGAGCGTCAACGGCGTCGCGAACGCAAGGCTTGCGAATACGAGCACCGGCGTCAGCAGCAGTGCGACCTGCAACGCCGAGTTGACGATTACCGCAATGGCGAAATCCGGCCGGTTGCGGGCGGCAAGCTGTACGCCGACGACGTTCTCGACGGCGTTCCCCGCGATCGCGACGATCACGAGTCCCGCAAAGCCCTGGCTCATGCCCAACGAGTGCGTTGCCGGCGTGAGGGCGGTGACGAACCAGTCGCTGACGAGCGCGGCACCGAGGCCCGCGCCTCCCAGCACGCTCACCGTGATCGCGAGCGACCAGCGCGGCGGCTCGGCATCCGGCCCCTCCCCGCCCTTCAGGAACGAAGGCAGCGTGATGAGGAACACCGCGATCAGCACACCGGCGCAGATGAGGCTGAGCGTCCGCCCGTGCGTTGCCGCCGGCGTGTGGAAGGTGTGCGCGAGCGTCGGCACCGAGAGGATCGCCGCGGCCAGCACAGTGAGGGTCGCGATGATCCTGGCGCGGGGCGAGTCGAACTTCTGCGTGCCGTTGCGCAGACCGCCGACGAGGAACGCGAGACCGAGCACGAGTACGCCGTTGGCGATCACGGAGCCGACGAGGGCGGCCTGGACGACGCCGAGCAGCCCTTTCCGCAGCGCGAAGAGCGCGATGAAGAGCTCCGGCAGGTTGCCGAGCGCCGACTGGACGACGCCGGCCGCCGAGGAGCCGACCCGACCGCCCAGTTGCTCGGTCGCGCCGCCGACGAGGCGCGCGAGCAGCGCGATCGCCGCGGCGGCCACCACGAACGTCACCACCGGCGTCGCGTCGAGGAAGTGCGCGAGCGCAGCCCCCGCGACGAAGAGCGCAGCGAGGCCGATCTGTCGGAGGTCGCTGCGGTTCACGACGCTATTAGATCGAAGCGCGCCGGCTCACGCGCCGGTGCCGGACGCCGCTGCCTCCCCGGCGAAGTGGGGCATGACGGCGCTCGCGAAGAGCTCCTGGTTCTTGATCGCCATCCAGTGCGGGGCGCCGCCCGCGTTCACCGTGATGCCGATCTCCTGGATCCCCTCGCAGAGCTTCTGCGTCACCTCGATCCGCTCGATGATGTCCTGCGGCGTGCCGACCCAGACATAGTCGTCCTCGATGAGCTTCTCGTAGGGCACCTGCGCGAGCCCTTCCATGATTCCCGCCGCGTAGAACCCGTAGCCCGCCTTCTCGAGATCCTCGGCCGGCGGCTTCGGCCACTCGGTGAGCGGCGAGCAGTTGCCCTGGATGAAGCCGTTGACCCAGTCGCGCCCCTCGCGCACGGCCGTCTCGCGGTCCTCGTCGAGGTGGCACGCGTGAATCCAGACGATGTCTGGCTCGGTGCCCGCCTTCTTGCAGGACTCGCGGTAGAGATCCATCTGCTTCTCGAGCGCGACGTAGGGCAGCAGTGGAGGAACCGCAACGCCCCAGCCGCGCTCGGCCGCGAGCGTGTACGTGCGATCCGACGTGCCGCCGAGATAGACGCGGTACTTGCGGTCGACGAAGGGCACGACGTGCGAGTCCGTGACGTTGAAGTACGTCCCTTCGTAGGAGAAGCGCTCGTTCTCGAGCGCGGTGAGCAGGAGATCCACGGCCTCCTCGTATCTCGGTCGCGCGTGCTCGTCGAGCGGTTCGCCGGCGGGCAGCGGGATCCAGCCGTGGCCGCGGCCGACCCCCCATTCGTAGCGGCCGCCCGTGAGGATGTCGGTGGCGTGGATGACGCCGGCCAGTACCGTCGGGTTGTGGTACGGAAGCGCGTGCAGCATCGTGCGGAAGTGGATGTTGCTCGTGCGTTGCGCGGCAGCTGCGAAGAGCGCCGTCGGATTCGTCGAGATCGAGAACTTCGGATAGAAGAAGTGCTCGATCGCGGCGTAGCAGTCGTAGCCGAGCCGGTCGGCGTTGACGATCTGCTCGAGCACCTCCGCGTACAGCTGTTGCGGTGTCTTGCCGGGATGCAGCTGGAGCTCCGAGTACAGGCTGAAGCGCACGGCGACCTCGTCTTTCGCTGGGGGATCGTGATGATCGCCCAGCCTCTCGAGGTGTGTCAATCGACGTAAGATCCGGAGTGGGATGACCTATCTCGCCGCCGACGACCGCTACGACCGCATGGCCTACCGGCGCTGCGGCCGGAGCGGCCTCGAGCTGCCTGCCGTGTCGCTCGGGCTCTGGCAGAACTTCGGGCACGACCGGCCGCTCGACACGAGTCGGGCGATCGTCCGTCGCGCGTTCGACCTCGGCGTCACGCACTTCGACCTCGCGAACAACTACGGCCCGCCCTACGGCTCGGCCGAGGAGAACTTCGGCCGCCTCGTGGAGCAGGACCTGCGTCCATACCGGGACGAGCTCGTGATCTCGACGAAGGCCGGCTACGACATGTGGCCAGGCCCGTACGGGGATCGCGGCTCACGCAAGTACCTGCTCGCGAGCCTCGATCAGAGCCTGAAGCGGATGGGCCTCGACTACGTCGACATCTTCTACTCGCACCGTTTCGATCCGGACACGCCGCTCGAGGAGACGATGGGCGCGCTCGACACCGCGGTGCGCCAGGGGAAGGCGCTTTATGTGGGGATCTCGTCGTACTCGGCGGCGAAGACCGAAGAGGCCGCGGCGATCCTGCGCGATCTCGGCACCCCGCTGCGCATCCACCAGCCGTCGTACTCGCTGCTCAACCGGTGGATCGAGGAGGCGCTGCTCGGCACGCTCGACAACCTCGGTGTCGGTTGCATCGTCTTCTCACCGCTCGCACAGGGGATGCTGACGGACAAGTACCTGAACGGGATCCCTCCGGATTCCCGCGCCGCCCAGAGCGGCTCGCTGTCGCCGAACCTGCTGAGCGACGATGCGCTCGCACGCATCCGGTCGCTGAACGAGATCGCTGCGAAGCGCGGCCAGTCGCTCGCGCAGATGGCGCTTGCCTGGACGCTGCGCGACCCGCGCGTGACGTCGACGCTGATCGGCGCGAGCAGCGTCACGCAACTCGAGGCCAACATCGGCGCGCTCGACCGGCTCGACTTCTCGCCGGAGGAGCTCGCCGAGATCGACCGCTACGCGGTCGACAGCGGCATCAACATCTGGGCCGCGTCGAGCAAGGAATAAGGCGACGCGGCTACGCCACCGGGCTTGATGGCCCAGGCCCCAGATCTGGGACCTGGTTCGAACCAGGTCCCAGATCTGGGGCTCTCGGTGGGCGAACGGCTTGATCAAGCGGCGAAACGCTTCTGGGACCTCGTCCCGGCCTTCCCGATCGGACGTGTCCACCTTCACACCTGGGATCTGGTTCGAAGCAGGTCCCAGGTGTGGTCTGGGTGAGCGTGCTCCCCCGAGAAGCTCGCCGCGACGGAGTGCTACGCCGCCGCCGTCTCCTCCGCGTAGCTGATCGACGTGCGGCGGAGCAGCCCGCTCTCGTCGACGTCGTAGTAGCCCATTCGCCAGAGCGCCGGCGAGTACGCGTGGATCGAGACCG
>JAOPYX010000036.1 GCA_025964535.1 Actinomycetes bacterium
CTTGATCCTCCGCGCCGGCGCGATGGTCGCCCTGGCGCTCGCGTTTGCGGGGCCCGCGGCTGCGGCGTGTGCACACCCGCGAACGTCGCTGTCATATCTCGAGGGGCAGGTGATGTGCCCGACCTGCCACACGACGCTCGACCAGTCCGACTCGTCAGCCGCGCGCCGGATCGAAGCGTTCATCCAGACCCGGATCGACCAGTGCGCGACCGCTGACCAGATCAAGTCGGAGCTCGTGGCCAATTTCGGGACAGGCATCCTCGCCGCTCCACCGCGCAAGGGCTTCGACCTCCTCGCCTGGTGGCTGCCGCTCGGCGGCCTCGCCGCAGGCGTTCTGTTGCTCGGGTTCGGAGTCTGGCGCTGGAGCCGGGCTCGGACGCCCGAAGACCGCCCGCTGCCCGTCGACGAGGAGACCGAACGGCGGCTGGACGAGTTGCTGGCACGATTGGACTGATGGGCGCGAGCCTGCCGATTGCGTTCCTGGCCGGATTCGCGTCGGTGATCACGCCGTGCGTGCTGCCGCTCGTCCCGGGATACCTCTCGGCCGTCTCGAGCGTCGAAGCCGGCCGGCTCGGCGAGCGCGACACGGTCGGGCGAGTCGTCCGCACGAGCATTCCCTTCATCCTCGGCTTCACGGTCGTGTTCGTCGTGCTCGGCGCGGGCGCGGCGGCGATCGGCGGCTCGGTCGGCGCACGGGCGCAGGCGGAGATTGCCGGCTTCGTGCTCGTCGTACTCGGCCTCGCTTTCGTCGGCTTGCTGCCCGTGCCGGAGCGCGTCGTCGCACCGGGCCTGCTCACCGGTGCGCGGCGGCGCGGGTCCGGGCTGCTGCTCGGCGGCGCGTTCGCCGTCTGCGCGGCACCGTGCATCGGCACCGTCCTCGCGGCCGTGCTCGTGCTCGCGAGCGACACCGGGACGGTGCTGCGGGGCGCCGCCCTGCTCGCGTCATACGCGCTCGGCCTCGGCGCAGCATTCATCGTCGCCGGGATCGCGTTCGCGCGTGCGATGGGAGCGTTCCGCTGGATGCGCGACCGCTACCTCGTGATCCAGGTCGTGAGCGGGCTCGTGCTCGTCGCGCTCGGGCTGCTGCTCTTCTTCCACCGCGACTGGTGGCTGCACGTCGCGTTGAACCGCGCGCTCAACGACGTCGGGCTTACGAGCCCGTAAGAACAGCGGCGGCGAAGCCGCCATTCCGTCAGCTACCTGGTTCTTGCCGCGGGGCTTGAGCTCGTTCGCGAGTAGATGCCGTTCCCGCGGCAATCGGGAACCAGGTTGCGGAGGTTGCTCCTGCTCTCAGACTCTAGGCGCGTCGAGCTCGAGCGAGCCAGCGCGGACGACGCCTTGCGCCGTCTCGACCTGCGCGAGCACGCTTGCGACGTCGACGCCGCGGTGTGCCGGAGCGAACGCCGAGAGCCGCCGCGCGGCCTTCTCCAGCTGGCTCGCCGTCGCGACCGGCCGGCCGCGACCCGCCTGGTACCAGGCCACCGCGACGTGTACGAGCCCCTGGTAGAAGTCCCGCTCGGCGACACCTGCAGCGCGCCAGACGAGCTCGAGCTCCTCGTGCGCGTCGAAGTACCGGCCGTCCCGGATCAGCGCCAGGCCGCGTTCCAGCTCGTCCACGCCTTGAGGGATACCGCATGCGGGAGATACCCTGCAGGCATGGCCACGGTCCTGTTGTGTGGGGTCGACCTCTTCTTCCGGGGAAAGCTCGACGCGCTCTTGACCGGGCACCGTCTGATCACGGTCGAGCACACCGAGAGCCCGGACCTCGTGATCGTCGACATCTCGCGCGTCGACGCGGAGGAGGTGGCGGAGACGTATCCGGACGTTCCGATCCTCGGCTACACGAACCACACCGACACCGCCGGCCTGCGTGCGGCCCACGCCGCCGGATTCGATCAGGTGGTCGTGAAATCGGCGCTCGTCGAACGTTGCCGGGAGCTCGTCGCCGAGCTCGCGCCGTCGACGTAGAAGCAGTGTCTGTTCTCCGGTTCTGGCACCAACGGCCTCGCTAGAGTAGGGCCCAATGACCTACATCATCGCCGAACCGTGCATCGACATCAAAGACAAGTCCTGCGTCGACGTCTGCCCCGTGGACTGCATTCACGAGGCCGGCCGGCTCCTCGTGATCGACCCCGAGGAGTGCATCGACTGCGGTGCCTGCGAGCCGGAGTGCCCCGTCGAGGCGATCTTCCCGGAGGACGCACTCCCGGACAAATGGGCGCCCTTCGTCAAGATCAACTACGCCTATAGCGAAGGCATGGACGTCGTGAACGAGCTCGTGGACGCGTACGCGACCGAGCACAACGTGCAGAACAAGCCGCTCGACGCGGCGTAACTCCTGCGGCTCCCCGTCCGTTTCCCCTGAAAGACCAGAGGGGGTGCAGAGGCATGCCACAGCAGGCGTGGTCGAAGAAGCGCGAACGACAGTACGAGCACATCAAGGCGGGCCTCGAAGACCGGGGAACCGGCGAGGAGAAGGCCGAGGAGATCGCTGCGCGCACCGTCAACAAGGAGCGCGCGCGGAAAGGCGAGGCCAAGACGTCCTCCCGCCTCTCTCGCACCGACATCTCGTCGGGGCGCCGCGGCGGCTTGCGCTCGGGCACGAACCGCCCGAAGGGACGCACGAAGGAGCAGCTCTACAACGAGGCGAAGCGCATGGGCATCGAGGGGCGCTCGCGCATGACGAAGGAGCAGCTCGAGCGGGCGGTCGACCGTCGCACGTAGAGGCGACGCATAACCCGGTCTCGTCCCGGTAACGTCGAAGCCATGAATCCGACGAAGCTCGACCACGTCGCCTACTGGGTCGCCGACCGCGGCCCGATCGCCGAGTTCGTC
>JAOPYX010000049.1 GCA_025964535.1 Actinomycetes bacterium
GGCGCAGGGCGCGGCGGTGGTCGAGGCCATCGGACGCTCGCAGGGGCAGGGGTTCACGGCGGTACCGGGGTCCATCACCGCCGACCTGCTGGACGCCGCCGCCGAGTCGCTGCACCGCGAGTATGACCCGACCAACGCCGGCTTCGGCGGCGCACCGAAGTTTCCGCCACACATGGCGCTGCTGTTCCTGCTGCGCCAGTACCAGCGCACCGGGGATGACCGGAGCCTCGAGATCGTGCGGCACACCTGCGAGGCGATGGCCCGGGGCGGCATCTATGACCAGCTCGCCGGCGGATTCGCCCGCTACTCGGTCGACGACAAGTGGGTCGTGCCGCACTTCGAGAAGATGCTGTACGACAACGCGCTGCTCGTCCCCGCGTACCTGCATGCTTGGGTGCTGACGGGGGAGACGGGTTACCGCAGCGTCGTCGAGGAGACGGTGGAGTACACGCTGCGCGAGCTGCGCCTCGACGGCGGCGGCTTCGCGTCGGCGCAGGACGCCGACACGGACGGCGTCGAGGGGCTGACGTTCACGTGGACGGCGGAGGAGCTCGCGGCGGCGATCGGGCCGGGCCGCGAGCTGTTGCTGCAGCCGTTCGAGCACGGCCGCTCGGTCCTGCGCGGCGGGCTGGCCCGCGACGAGCGGGAGAAGCTCTTCGCAGTGCGTGAGCAGCGGCCGAAGCCTCTGCGCGACGACAAGGTGATCGCCGCGTGGAACGGGTTGATGCTCGCGGCGCTCGCCGAGTCGGGCCGCCGGCTCGAGCGCGCCGACTGGCTCGACGCCGCCCGTGAGCTCGCCGAGTTCCTGCTCGGCCCGCTCTCGGACGGCGGCCGGCTGCACCGCACGTGGCGGAACGGCGTCGCGAAGGGCACCGGCTATCTCGAGGACTACGCGAATGTCGCCCACGGCCTCTACGAGCTGCACGTCGCCACGGGCGAGCTGCGCTGGCTACACGAGGCGCTCAGGCTTGCACGGTTGGCCGTCGAGCTGTTCGGCGACGACGAGCTCGGCGGTTTCTTCCTCACGCCCTCCGACGGCGAAGCGCTCGTCGCACGCCAGAAGGACCTCGACGACAACCCCACACCGTCAGGCAACTCGATGCTCGCCTTCGTGCTGCTGCGGCTCGCGCGGATCTGGGGCGACGACGAGCTCGAGCGACGCGCGGTGGGCGTCTTACGCCTCGTACGCGATGTGATTCCGCGCGCTCCCTCGGCATTCGGTTGGGCGCTCTGCGCCCTCGACCTGCACCTCTCGCTGCCCCGAGAGCTTGCCATCGTGGGCGGGCCGCACAGCGACGTCGCCCGCGCCGCGTTGCGCGGGCTCGACGCGAATGCGGTCGTCGCCTTCGGCCCGGGAGACGACGTTCCGCTCCTGGCCGGCAAGACCCTCGTCGACGGACGGCCCGCCGTGTACGTCTGCGAACGCTTCGCCTGCCGCGCGCCCGTCACGGACCCGGATTTGCTCTAAACGCCGTCGCTCCTTCTGCCGATGGGGGAGGGATGCGTCTGCGGATCCTGCCGGTTGCCGTGGCGATTGCCGCCGTCGCGGCAATGCCGGCGTACGGCGAGGCGCGACCGCTGCGCCCAGGCGATGCCACGGTGCTGAAGCGCTCGGCGACGTCCGAGGAGCGCGTCGCGGAGGCCGTTGCGAAGCGCCTGACGCGACTCTCGCCCGCCGTACGCTGCGGAGACCTCGGGCTGGACGTGCCCGCAGGAATGCTCGTCACCGGCGTCACCCTGCTTCCTCCGCACGGGCCGGCCGATTACTTCTTGCTGTTGCCGCAGGTGTGCAACTACCTGTCCTGGTTCCGGCAGACGCCGGCGCGCTTCGACCCGGACGGATGCCGTGACGACGCCTGCGTCCAGCTTGCGTCGGACGCGGCGCTTGCGCTCGCGACGGTCTCGCACGAGTCGTACCACGTCCTCGGCTACCGGCTCGAGAAGCAGGTGGAGTGTTACGGCATGCAGTCGATCTGGTTCGTCGCTACAAGCCTCGGCGCGTCAGTCGCCGAAGGACAGCGGATCGCGGCGTTCTACTGGCGAACGACGTACGCCCGTCGACAGCAGACGACGCCTACGTACTGGTCGGCCGAGTGCCGCGACGGCGGCAAGTACGACCTGCGCCCCGCAAGTCACGCTTGGCCGAGCTAGCTCGACAACGACAGAGGGAGGCCGAAGCCCCCCTCTGTCGTGGTGCGTGTGTCGTTCCTAGCGGACGTTGGTGAGGAGGTTCCCGAACGGCGCCCAGTCGCCGGTCGCCCCGCCTGCCCACTTGATCATCATCTCCTGCTCGATCGGGAAGTTGTCCTTCGCCGACGTCTGCAGCTTGATTCCGGGATAGACGAACGGATTGGCCGAGGTGTTGAGGCTGTGCAGCGCCTTCAACAGGCCCGCCCGCGTCGGCGTCTTGCCGGCGTGCTGGAGCGCGTAGACCAACGTCCACGCGGAGCCGAACCCGTACATGATGTTCCCGTCGCCCTTGGCGAAGCTGCTCTGGAGTGACGGTGCGTACTGGGCGATGATCGAGCCGGCGAGCTTGACGCCCGGCAGGCTGCTCTGCGTGGTCGAGCTCGCGACGTACGACGTCGAGATCACGCCGTCGACGTTTGCCCCGCTCGCCGCTGCAGCCAGCAGGAACAACCGGTTCGCCGAGACGTTGTTGATCAACGTCGCGGAGGGAGTCCAGCCGACCTTCGCCGCGGTGACGAGCGCCGTGATCGTCGGCGTCGGTGTGGCGAAGACGACGAATGTGTCGGCGCCCTTGCTCTTCAGCGCAAGGATCTGCTGTGTGAGGCTCGGGTTCGTGACGTCGTACGACTCCGCGTCGACGATGTTGCTCTTCTTGGCGCCGAGCCCGACGCGCAGCCCCGCGTAGTAGTTCTTGCCGTAGGCGTCGTTCTGGAAGAGGACGCCGATCTTCGCGTTCGGCATGTTGGCCACGATGTACTTGCCGTACGCCTTGGCCTCACCCGGGTAGTCGGGCTGCCACCCGGTCGTCCAGGGGTACTTCTTGTACGAGAAGCCCCAGTACGAGTCGCCGGTGGCGAGCTGAACCTGCGGGACCTTCTGCTGGTTCAGGTAGCCCCAGGTCGCGAGACCGGGGGCCGTGCCCAGGCTGCCGTAGACGGCGAAAACCTTGTCGCTCGTGACGAGCTGCTGCGCGAGTGGAACCGTCTTGGACGGGTCGTACGCGTCGTCGAGGATCGTGAAGTCGATCTTCCGCCCGTTGACGCCGCCATGGTCGTTGACGTAATCGAAATACGCCTTCTCGGCTGCCGGGATCGTCTTGTAGAGCGACGCCGGCCCTGTCAGCGGGAACGTCCCACCGATCTTGATCGAGGTCGAGGTGATGCCCGGATCCAGCCGATGTGCACCCGATGCGGCCGCGACCGCGATGCTCGCGACGATCGCAGCCCCGGCGACGACCGCCAGGATTCTGCCCTTCATACCCATCCGACCCTCCATGACGTTGGGATTGCCCCGGATCGAGAAGCTCCGAGGGTGACGATTATGACTCCGTCGGATCCGATTAGATAGTGGGAATTGAACCGCGAGTCAAGCGTTTCTCCGCTGGCCGAGCCGCGCGAGGAGGCCCACGACCCCATTTGGCAGGACGAGCATGATCAGGATCACGATCAGGCCGAAGACCACGTCTTGCCCGTGGGAGGAGCCAACGAGCGGCGCGCTGGCGGAGATCGTGGGCAGGAGCGCGATGAAGGCGGCGCCCGCGAGGACGCCCCACAAGGAGCCGAGCCCGGCGACGGCGGCGCCGATGAGGAGCTGGAGGGAGAGCAGCACGCCGAACTCGTTCGGCTGCGCGAATCCGTTGGTGACGAGGACGAACAGCGAGCCGGCGACGCCGGCGTAGGCGGCCGAGATCCCGAACGCGAGCGTCTTGTAGATCGGCAGCGAGACGCCGGAAGACGCGGCGGCCAGCGCGCTGTCGCGCACCGCACGGAAGGCGCGGCCGGTGCGTCCACGGAGGATCAGCCACGCGAGGACGAAGCCGATCCCGGCGCACGACCACGTCACCCAGTAGAGCCAGCTGTTTCCCGGCGTCTGCGCCGTTTGCATGCCGTTGCTCCCGCCGGTGAACTTCGAGAACTTGAGCGGGAATTGCGGCACCGATACGGCAAGGGCGAACGTCGCGAGGGCCAGGTAGACGCCCGAGAGGCGCAGCGCCGGCAGGCCGACGATCAGTCCGCAGGCGAACGTGATCGCGAAGGACAGGGGCAGGGTCGCGATCAGGTTCAGGTGGTGATCCGCCGACATGATCGCGGTCGTGTAGCCGCCGATCGCCATGAACGCTCCATGGCCGATCGAGATCTGCCCGGTGTATCCGATCAGGATGTTCAGGCCGAGGATTGCGATGAAGTAGACCGCCACGCGGGCCGCGAGACCCTGGTGGTAGCTGCTCAGCCCGAAGTGCAGCAACACGATGACGAGCGTCGCGAGCAGGCCGACCGTCGCGCCGGCGACGGGGATCCGTCTCATACCCGCCTCACCTGCTTGCGCCCGAAGAGGCCGGTGGGCTTCACGAGCAACACGATGAGCAGAACCGCGAAGGCGATCGGCAGCCGCAGCTCCGACGTCGCGAACCCGACGTACTGGCCGGTCAGATTGAGGAACACGCCTACCGCGAGGCCGCCGATCACGGCGCCCACCGGGCTCTCGAGCCCGCCGAGGACCGCCGCTGCGAAGGCGTAGAGCAGGATCGGCTGCATCATGGTCGGCTGGAGGAACTGCGACGGCTCGGTCATCAGGCCGGCAACGGCGCCGAGCACCGAAGCGAGGCCCCAGCCGATCGCGAGCATCCAGTTGACCCGCACGCCGACGAGCGAGGCCGCAGCCGGTCGCAGCGCGGCTGCGCGCATCGCGAGCCCGAGCTTCGTGAACCGGAAGAGGATCCCGAGCAGGATCACCGAGAGGATCGACACGAGCAGCACGCCGAGGTCCTGGCGCGCGAACGCGACGTTGCCGACGTGGTAGACGGTGTTGCCGAACGGGGCCCGCATGAACTTCAGGTCGGCGCCCCATTTCCACGTCACGAGACCGTCGATGAGGATGAACAGGCCGACGGTGACGATCACGACGGCGATCACCGAGCGGTGCTGCACGGGACGGATCACCACGAGCTGGATGGCGACGCCGACGATGAACGAGATCACGAGCGTCAGGGCAAAGGCGAGCCAGTACGAGAGGCCCCAGATCGTCAGCTGGTAGCCGACGTACGTCATCGCCATCGCCAGCTCGCCCTGTGCGAAGTTGATCACCTCGGTCGCGCGGTAGATGAGCACGAGTGCGAGTGCGAGGCTCCCGAAGATCGCGCCCTGCGCGAGGCCTGCGACGGTCTGTTGGGCGAAGATGCTGCTCGAGAGCGAACCGACGACGAGGAACACGGCGACGCCGACGAGCGCGAGCACGACGGGAACTGAGGCGCCGGTGCTGACGGCGCTCTTGCGCGTCTGCGTGACACCTCCGAGTCTGCGGGCGAGGGTGGTCATCAGTACCCGAGGTAGCTCCTGCGAATGGACTCGTGCTCCTGCAACTCGGCGCTCGGTCCCGACAATGCAACGCGACCGACCTCGAGCACGTATGCCGTCTGCGCCAGCTGAAGTGCGATGTGCGCGTTCTGCTCGACGACGAGCACGGTGAGCCCTTCCTCGTTGAGATCCTTGATGATGCGGAAGATCTCCGTCACGAGTCGCGGCGCGAGCCCGAGCGATGGCTCGTCCAGGAGGAGCAGGCGCGGACGCTGCATGAAGGCGCGGGCGAGGGCGAGCATCTGCTGCTCGCCGCCGCTGAGCGTGCCCGCCTGTTGGTTCTTGCGCTCCTCGATCCAGGGGAAATAGTCCGTGACGCGCGCGAAGTCGTCTTTGATCGGGCCGCGCCGCGTGTAGGCGCCAAGGCGGAGGTTCTCCCAGACGGTGAGCTCCGCGAACGTGCCGCGGCCTTCGGGCACGTGCGCGATGCCGAGGCGTGCGACGTCGTCGGGCCCGCCGCCTCCGACGGCCTTGCCTGCAAACCGAATGCCGCCCTCGCGGCGGACGGTGTTCGAGATCGCGCGCAGCGTCGTCGTCTTGCCCGCCCCGTTGGCACCGAGGAGCGCGACGATCTTGCCTTCGTCCACCGACAGCGACACACCGTGCAGCGCCTGCACGGGCCCATATCGCGCACGGACGTCGTCGAGCTCGAGCAGCGCTGCCATTACGCGGTCGCCTCGAGCTCGCCGCCGAGGTATGCCTCGATCACGGCGGGGTCGCGCTGCATGCTTTCCGGGGGGCCGCTTGCGATCGTGCGGCCGAAGCTCAGCACGTGCACGTGATCCGAGATCCGCATCACCAGGTTCATGTGGTGCTCGACCAGCAGGACGGTGAGCTTCAGGTCGTCGCGGAGGCGCGTGATGAACGAGCCGAGCTCCTCGACCTCCTCGTGGTTCAGCCCTCCGGCGGGCTCGTCGAGGAGCAGGAGGCGCGGCTTCGACACGAGCGCGCGCGCCAGCTCGACGCGCTTGAGCGTGCCGAAAGGAAGCCCGGCAGCGGGCTTGCGCGCATGCTCGGCGATGCCGACGAGCTCGAGCGTCTCGAGGGCGCGACTACGCATTGCGCTCTCCGGTTGGAAACGTGACACGGTGTGCGCGCCGACCAGCACGTTCTCCAGCACGGTCATGTTCGGGAACAGCTCGACGTTCTGGAACGTCCGCGCGATGCCGAGCTTGATCACGCGGCTCGGCGGCGTGCGCATCAGCGAGTGGCCGTCGAAGAGGATGTCGCCGGAGTCGACCCGGTACAGGCGCGTGATCACGTTGAACGCCGTCGTCTTGCCGGCGCCGTTCGGCCCGATCAGGCCGGTGATCGTGCCCTCCGCCACCTCGAGCGATACGTCGTCCAGGGCGACGATGCCGCCGAAGCGAAGTGAAGCATGCTCGAGAGAAAGGAGGCCCATCCGGGGAGGCCGTAACCCTACGGAATCTTCCGGCGATCGGAAAGGGCTACTGCGTGCGGCGTTCCCGCGCGGCGAGGTACTCCTCCCAGAGGTGCTCCATCGTCGTCGTCCGGGGCGCGTCGACGTGTGCGGGATCGTAGGCCGTATGGTTCACCGCGCGCACGATCCACGTTCCGTCGGCGCCGACGTCGAGCACGTTGATGCAGCCGGGCGACTGCTCGAAGCCGCCGAGGAAGACGCGCTCCCCCGTGAGGGCGCGGCCGAGGATCGCGCGGTTGACCGCGCCGTGGAGGATCAGGAGCAGCACGTCCCAGCTCGGATCGGCGAGCAGCGCGTCGAGCTCGGGCAACGCACGGTCGAACAGCGCGGCGATGGACTCTCCGCCGAGGAAGCGCGTCTCGAGCGGGACGACGCCGCGGAACGCCGTGGCCATCAGCTCCTGGACGGCCTCGGGCGCGAGGCCGCGGATCTCGCCGCTCTCGATCTCGCGCAGCCCGTAGCGCGCCTCCGGTTCGAGCCCGGGCGCGACGATCCGTGCCGTCTCGAGCGTGCGCGCGAGCCCGCTCGTGACGACGCGGTCGAATGTGACGTTCGCGAGTGCGTCCGCGGCGGCGGCTGCCTGGCGGCGTCCCTCCTCGGTCAGGACGACCTGCTCGGGATCGAGCCCTTCGAAGTAGCGCACCTGCGCGTGCCGCATCAGGTAGATCCGCCGTCGCGAGGTCGTCACTGCGCGCGGAGTGAGCGACCGCCCGCGGCCTGCATGCCTGCCATCATCCCGGCCGGCGCCGCACCGTCCGGGAAGCGGCCGAGGAGCTCGCCGAGGAGCGCGTCGGCGTCCCACTTGTCGTCGCTCTCGAACAGCTCGCCCGCCGTCCAGCCCTGGAGCGCGTTGATCGCGCCGCCCCAGACGTGGAATACCTGGCCGGTGATGCTCTGCGCCTCGTCCGCGCTGAGCGCGACCACGAGCGGCGACATGTTCGACGGGTCGAGCGGATCGAAGCCCTCCGGCGGAGCGCCCATGTCGAAGGTCTCCTCCGTCATCCTCGTGCGCGCGTTCGGAGCGAGGCAGTTGACCGTCGCCCCGTACCGCTGGAGCTCCTGGGCGGCGATCAGCGTGAAGCCGGCGATGCCGGCCTTCGCCGCGCCGTAGTTCGCCTGGCCGATGTTGCCGAAGACGCCCGAGGGGCTCGACGTGTTGATCACGCGACCGTGCACCTCGTCGCCGGCCTTGGAGCGCTCGCGCCAGTACGCGGCGGCGTGGCGCGTCGGTGCGAAGTGGCCCTTGAGGTGGACGGCGATCACGCTGTCCCATTCCTCTTCCGTCATGTTCACGAGCATGCGGTCGCGGAGGATGCCCGCGTTGTTGACGAGGATGTCGAGCCGTCCAAACGTGTCGAGCGCGGCCTGCACCATCTCGCCCGCCTGCGCGAAGTCCGCGACGTTCGCGCCGTTTGCGACGGCCTCGCCGCCGGCGGCTTCGATCTCCTGGACGACCTGTTGCGCGGGCGTGAGGTCGTTGCCCGCGCCGGCGAGCGAGCCGCCGAGGTCGTTGACGACGAGCTTGGCTCCGGCCTGCGCGAGCGCGAGTGCGTGCTCGCGCCCGATCCCGCGTCCTGCGCCGGTGACGATCGCCACCTTCCCTGTGAGATTCGGCATGTGAGGGAGAATACGCGCATGGACTTCACTCTCACGCCCGAACAGGAGCTGATCCGCAGCTCCGCGCGCGAATTCTGCGATCGCGAGATCGTCCCGAACGCGCGCGAGTGGGACCGCAGCGAGCGCATGGACGAGGCGATCGTTCCCAAGCTTGCCGAGATCGGGTTCCTCGGTTGCGCGCTCCCGGAGGAGTACGGCGGGATGGGGCTCGACACGATCTCGTACTGCCTCGTGATGGAGGAGCTCGGACGCGCCGACTCGTCTGTGCGCGGGATCGTCTCGGTGAACAACGGCCTCGCCGGGAAGACGATCGCGAAGTGGGGGACGGAGCAGCAGAAGCAGGAGTGGCTGCCGCAGCTGGCGTCCGGTGAGGCACTCGGCTGCTACGGGTTGACGGAACCGGGCTCGGGGTCGGATCCCGCGTCGCTCGTGACCCGCGCGACGCGCGACGGGGG
The DNA here is from genome assembly GCA_025964535.1 of Actinomycetes bacterium. Lineage (GTDB taxonomy): Bacteria > Actinomycetota > Thermoleophilia > Gaiellales > Gaiellaceae > Palsa-739. The sequence goes on from JAOPYX010000049.1 coordinate 9,057, forward strand.
CGACTGGGTGATCGACGGCTCGAAGATCTTCATCACGCTCGGCTCCTGGGCGGGCGTCGCGCTCGTGTTCGCGCGGACCGGGGAGGAGGGGCCGCGCGGCATCACGTGCTTCCTCGTGCCGACGGACTCGCCGGGATTCAGCGCGCGGAAGATCGACGGCAAGCTCGGACTGCGTGCGCAGGACACGGCGGAGCTCTTCTTCGACGGCGTGCGCGTGCCGGACTCGGCGCGGCTCGGCGACGAGGGTGCGGGCTTCAAGGTCGCGATGTCGGCGCTCGACAACGGGCGCATCTCGCTCGCCGCCGGAGCGGTCGGTGTCGCGCAGGGCTGTGTCGACGCGTCGGTCACGTACGCCGCGGAGCGGAGGCAATTCGGCAAGCCGCTCGGGCAGTTCCAGCTGATCCAGGAGTTGATTGCCGACATGGCGGTCGAGACGGAGGCTGCGCGGATGATGGCGTGGCGCGCCGCCGCGCTCGCCGAGCGTGGCGAGTCGTACACGCTCGCGGCGTCGCAGGCGAAGTACTACGCGAGCGAGGTGGCGGTGCGTGCCGCAAACGCGGCGCTCCAGGTGCACGGGGGCTACGGCTATGTCGACGAGTTCCCGGTCGCGCGCTACCTCCGCGACGCGCGTGTGCTGACGCTCTACGAAGGCACGAGCCAGATCCAGAAGCTTCTGATCGGCCGAGCTCTGACGGGCGAGAGCGCTTTCGTGTAGGACGTGTCCGCCGCAACCACGTCTGGTGACTGTCACCAGACGTGGACTGCGCGGACACCCGTGGCCGGGCGTGACACCTTGCGGCGGCGGCCGGCGCGAGGCACGCTCGCGGTATGCCGCAACAGCCGCGCGACAGTGAGCGGGGCATCCACCACGTCGTCGTCGGCGCGACGGGTGGCATTGAGTACTACACGGATCACATCGATCGCCTCGACTGGTTGAGGCGCTTCATCCGCATCCTCGATCGGTACGGCTGGAAGTGCTTGTTGGTGTGTCAGATGGCCACACACGTCCACGCGATCGTCGACGTGCCGGACGAGTCGCTCTCGGAGGGCATGCAACGCCTCAACGGTGGCTATGGAAGGGAGTTCAACGATCGTCACGAGCGGCGTGGTGCGTTGATCCGACGCCGATTCTGGTCGAAGCGAATCACCTCCGAAGAGCAGCTCCTGGCAGTGTTCCGGTACGCCGCGCTCAACCCCGTTCGAGCCGGCATCTGCCAGCGCGCCGAGGAGTGGTTCTGGAGTAGCTTCGCGACGTCGTGCGGGCTCGCGACGACCTTTCCGTTCGTCGACGCGACGGAGGTCTTGGCGGTGCTGCACGCGTCTCCGGACGAATCGTCGCAGGCGCTCCTTGCCTTCGTCAGCGAGGTCTGACGCAGTCACGTCCGGTGACTGTCACCAGACGTGGTTGGTAGAGCCAGGGCGCCCTAGGAAGCGCGGTACTGCTCGAGGAACTGCGGCGAGGCGATGCGCAGGCGCGCTTCGACGTCGGCTTTCACGCGAGGAAGCGTGCCCGGCGGGACGTCGCCCGCGCGGATTCGCTGCGCGAGCTCGCGCAGAGCCGAGTCGTCCTCGACCGGCAGCGCTTCGAGCTCGCGGTAGACGATCCCGAGCGCGTTCATCGCGACGAGCATCCGGAACCGGAGCCGCGGATCCGTGAGCGTCGGCAGGACCTCGCCGCCGAGGAACTCGAGGATCGCCTCCGTCAGCTCTTGCGCCGTCGGCCGCTCGCTCATGCCCCCGCCTTCTCCAACAGATGGCAGATCTCGTACTCGACCTCCGCCGACAACCGTCCGAGCGTCGCGAGCTCGACGCTGCGATCGCGCCCACTCAGATGGCGCTGCGCCTGCGTCAGCGTGCCGATCGCCCACGCCACATTGCCTGCAAGCTCCCAGTAGTCCAGCTCCTCCGG
>JAOPYX010000083.1 GCA_025964535.1 Actinomycetes bacterium
GCTCGAGCGTGCGGCCGAGCTTCTCCTCGACGCGCTCGAGCATTCCGTCGGCGCCGATCGCGTCCACCATGAACTTCATGCGCGCCTTGACGCGCGACATCCGGTACTTCAGGTCTTCGCTCCACACGGACGTCGTCGCGCCGAGAATCTCGATCGCGTCCTCCTTCGGCACGAAGACGCCCATGTCGCGCGCGATGCGCGGCACCGACGACAATCCGCCGCCGACCTGCACGGCATAGCCCTCGCGCCCGTCGTTCAGCACCCCGACGAGCGAGATGCAGTTGATCTCCGGCGCGTTGCAGCGATCGGGGCAGCTCGCGATCGAGTACTTGTGCTTGCGCGGCAGGTTCGCCCACTCGGGGTTTCCGTAATACGTGTCGGTCGCGGCGTCGACGATCGGCGTGCTGTCGAAGAGCTCGTCGCCCGCGATGCCGGAGACGGGGCAGCCGGTGATGTTGCGCACCGTGTCGCCGCAGCCGCCCGCACTCGTGATGCCGGACGCTTCGAGATCGGCGAAGACGTCGGGGAGCGCAGCGAGCTCGAGCCAGTGCAGCTGAATGCACTGGCGCGTCGTGAGCTCGGCGTCGCCGCGGCCGTAGCGGTTGGAGACCTCGCCGATGGTGCGCAGCTTGGCCGGCGTGAGCACGCCGTTCGGGATCTTCACGCGGAGCATGAAGGTGCCGATCTTCGGCTTGTCGTGGTAGAGCCCCCACCATTGGAGGCGAACGATGTCCTCCTCCGGAAGCGCCTCGTACCCGCCTGCGATGAGCGCGGGCAGCTCCTCGCGGATGCCGAGCGGCGGCTTGTCGAGCTTGATGCGCTCGACGGTGTTCCGTTCGAGCACGGTCTCCCAGGTGGGCGCAGCGGCCATCCCTGGGACGCTATTGCAAGTCACTATACTTTGGGAAGTAGGTTGTGCGGTCTAGCGGACCAGCACGAGGCGATCGCGGTGCACCGCCTCGACGTTGACCGGCTTGCCCTCGAGCTCCGAGGAGTCGACGGACGCGATGCCGCGTGCAAAGGCCGCGCCGTCGGGGCCGACGAGCTCCACGCCGTCGCCCGCACGGAAGTCCGCGTCCCAGCCGGTGACGCCGACGGCGAGCAGGCTGCCGCCCCCGCCGATGACCGCGCGCTGCGCGCCCGCATCGACCGCGATCCGGGCTGCGACACGCTTGCCGTGCCGTAGCCAGAGCTTGAAGGCAGGCGCGGACTCGGCCGCGGCAAAGCGCGTGCCCTTCGCGCGACCGGCCAGGATCGCGGACAGCACACCCTCCCCTTCGCCCCCCGCAATCACCGTCGGGATGCCGGCGCCGGCGGCGACCTCCGCAGCCGAGACCTTGCTCTCCATTCCCCCGCGCCCCAGCGCGCTGCCGGGCCCGAACACGGCGGAACGCGCAGCCGCGCCGTCCTCGATCAGCACGCCCTCGCTGAGCACCCCGGGCACAGACGTGAGCAGTACGAGCAGCCGGGCGCGCACGAGTACTGCGACCTGCGCCGCGAGCGCGTCGTTGTCGCCGAAGCTGATCTCGTCGGTAGCGGTCGCGTCGTTCTCGTTCACGACGGGGATCGCGCCGAGGGAAAAGAGCGCAGTCAACGCACCGCGCGCGTTCACATAGGCGCGGCGCTCGGCGATCTCCGTGCCGGTGAGAAGGATCTGCGCGGCCTCGAGCCCGTGCGGCCGCAGCGCGTCCTGCCAGGCTCGCTGAAGCGATGCCTGGCCGAGCGCGGACGCAGCCTGCAGCTTCGGGAGGCTCGTGGGTCGCCGTGTGAGCCCGACGCGGCGCATCCCGAGCGGGATCGCCCCGGAAGAGACGACGCACACCGGCGTACCGGAGGCGACGATCTCCGCGATCTCCTCGGCGCGCCCCCGCAGCAGCGACCGGCGCGGCCTCCCCTGCGTGTCGACGACGAGGCTCGAGCCGAGCTTGACGACGAGGGGCGGCTTCACCGCTTCTGGGTTCCGTCGCCGACGACCCGGTACTGCCGCAGCCACAGGTCGCGATACGTGACAGGCCCGCGTGGCCCGGGGACCCGGTCGACGTTGATGCCCGTCTCGGGGGCCCCGGTGAGGGCGAAGCCGTCGGTGAAGCGGGTCGGCGCGTTCCAGAATGCGGCGGTCCCTCGATACGACGACAGGAATCGCTCGGCCTCGGCGGCGTCCTCGGTCGCGATCGTCGCCGCGAGCCCCGACGTCTCGCCGTTGGCGAGAGCTACCGCTTCGTCGAGCGACTCGACGACGAGCACGGTCACGGACGCGATGTGGTCTGCGTCGTTCGCCCATTCGTGGCCGATTCGCTCCGGCTCACGCACGGTGATTCCCAGCCGCTGGAGCAGGAGGAGCAGGCCTGGCAGCTGCGCCTCGGCGGCGCGGTCGACGAGCAGCAGGTTGAGGCGGTTGCACACGCCGAGCCGGTCGAGGCTCGTCTCGACGAGCCGCTGCGCCGTCGCCGGGTCGGCGCCGGCGCCTATATAGAGGACGCCGCCGCCTTCCGCGTGCGCGAGCGTGCGAACGCCGTGTTGCGCCGCCTCGCGCGCGAGCGCCGCCGTGGTCTCGCCGCTGCCGCGGAGGATCACGAGCGGCAACGCGTCCGGGAGCGAGACGAGCACGCGCGCGCCGTCCCGCTCCGGCGAGCGCACGAGACCGACAGCCGCCGGCGGCAGGCCGGCACCCGCGAGCGCGGGGCGCAGCACCTCGTCGACGAGCACGGTGACTGTGCGAAGCGCAGCGCCTCCCGTGCGCAAGACTGCGGCGTTCAGGCTCTTCAGCAGCTGACCGGCGACATCGACGGCGACGTTCGGCCTGGCCTCGAAGTTCGCACCGACGGCGCCGATCGGGATGCGACGCAGCGAGACCCGCAGGCCGTTCTCGAGCTCCCAGCTCTCGTCCTCACGCTCGAGCGGCGGAAGCGCTGCGAGCTGCGCGAGCTGCTCCCCGAGCGCCGCGATTCGCGCGTCGTCGAGGCGCAGGCGGTCGAGCGCGCCCTCGTCGAGCTCGGCGGCAGCGACGTCAGCGGCGTTCGCCTGCGCGATCGCGTCGTGACGCTCCTCGACGAGGCCCGCCGCGAGCTCGAGCGCGCGGGCAACCGCTTCGTCGGTCAGCTGCGGCACGGCCGCGTGCGCCGCGGCTGCCTCCCGTTGCACCTGATCCCTCAGCATCTCGCTCATCCTGTATTACGCAACGCCGCGGAGATGCCTGCGATCGACCGCAGCAGCGGCGGCTCGGCCGCCTTGTCGCCCGCGCGATAGCGGCGCAGGAGTGCGACCTGGATCGCGTTCATCGGGTCGACGTACGGGTTTCTCAGCCGCACCGACCGCTGGACGACCGGCTGTCGGTCGAGCAGCTGGTCGGTCTCGACGATGTCGAGCACCGCTGCCACAGCGCGCGCGTGCTCCGCGGCGATCGGCTCCCACAACCGGTTGTCGTCCACGAGTGTGAGGTACTCGCGCGCGATCTCCATGCTCGACTTGGCGAGCGTCATCTCGAGGTTGTTCACGAGCGTGCGGAAGAACGCCCACTCCTTGTAGAGGCGGCGCAGCTCGGTTGTGTCGCCGCTCGCGAAGGCGGTGCCGCAGCCGTACCACGCCGGCAGGAGGCAGCGGTTCTGCGTCCACGCGAAGACCCACGGGATCGCGCGCAACGAGGCGAGGTACTCCGCCCCCTCCGGGCGGCGCGACGGCCGGGAGCCGATATTGAGCAGGGCCAGCTCGTCGACCGGCGTGAACGCGCGGAAGAAGTCGACGAACCCGTCGTCGTCGACGAGCGCGCGGAATGCCGCCTGTGAGCTGTCGGCGAGCGCCGCCACGATCTCCTCGGCGCCGTCGGGCGGATCGACGTCGGTGCGCTCCGGCACCGCGGCGAGCAGCGTCGCCGCCAGCGACGCCTCGAGGTTGCGATACGCGAGGCCCGGCAGCCCGTACTTGAACGCGATCGTCTCGCCCTGCTCCGTCAGCTTCAGCCGCCCCGGCGGCTCGCCCTGCGGCTGCGCGAGGATCGCGTCGTACGTCGGCCCGCCGCCGCGTCCGGCGCTGCCGCCGCGACCGTGGAAGACGGTCAGCTCGACGCCGCGCGACCGTGCGACCTGTGCGAGCGCGACAAGCGCGCGGCGGATCTCCCATTGCGCGCTCAGATACCCGGCATCCTTGGCCGAATCGGAATAGCCGACCATTACCTCGCGACAGCCGACGGTGTCGAGCAGCTCGCCGTAGATGCGCGGTGCGGCCCGCAGCGCCTCGACCGACTCGAAGAGCGGCACAACCGACAGCGGCTCGTCCGTCAACTCGTGCACGCGGCGGACGTCGTCCGCCGAATCGGTGCCGGACACGATCCACGTGTCGAGTGCGTGCGGCCCGTGCCGTCTACGGACGTCCGCGACGGCTTCGACCATGCCGCGGATGCGTTCGTCGGGGTCGACGAGGTCGCGTGCGTGCGTGCGCACGTCGAGCTTCGCGAGGTGCAGGCCGAAGAGCTCGACCCGACGGCGTAGCGCAGCGAGGGCGCCGTCTGCGATGCGTGCTCCACGATTGGCGCGCAGGCTGTGGTCGATGACGGCGAGATCCTCGGCGAGATCGTCCGCAGACGCATATGCGTCCGCGTCGAGCCGCCGCCACATGAACGACAGCTTCCGCCGGTACGGCTCGTCGCGGTTCTGGTCGCCGATCTCGTCCGCGTATTCCGCCAGCTCGCGCTCGTCGCGCTCGATCGACGCGAGCAGGTCGTCGTCGACCGGAGTGAGGCGCGAGGACACGCCGATCTCCGCTGCGAGTGCGCGCACCTCGTCCCGGTAACGCAAGCGGAGCAGCCGGCGCGCCCGTTCCAGTGCCTCCCTGATGGTGTCGGCGCCCGCATTGGGGTTGCCGTCGGCGTCGCCGCCGATCCAGCTCCCCCAGCGCAGCGGCGCGGGCGCGCCCGGAAGCAGGCGGCGATACTCGGCGAGCAAGCGCTCCGAGGCGTCGATGAGGCTCTGCTCGAAGAACCAGTGGCCGTTCCGGATCTCGTCGACGACGCGCGGCCGTCGCGAGCGCACCTCGTCGGCTTGCCAGTGCGCGGTGATCTCGGCGGCGAACGTCGCCTCGATCTCGGCGCGGCGCGCGGGGGCGAGGAGTGGGTCGTCGAGCTCGGCGAGGAGGGCCGCGATGCGCAGGTGCGACGCGAGCACGGTGCGACGGGTCGCCTCGGTCGGATGCGCGGTCAGCACGAGCTGGAGCGACACCCGCCGCTCGAGCTCCTCGGGCGGCACCCCTTCGAGCCGCGCGAACGAGTCTTCGAGCGACTCCGGCGGCACGCGATCCTCGAGCTTGTACGCCCGGAGCCGGCGCACGCGATGGTGCTGCTCGGCCACGTTCGCGAGCTGGAAGTAGAGCGCGAAGGCGCGGAGCACGCTCGCCTGGCGCTCGAGCGGCAGCGCCTCGACGGCTTCCTGGAGCTCCTCGTGCGGCGAGCCGGCGCGAGATGCACGCGCGAGGGCGCGCACGCGCTCGACGTCCTCGAGCAGCGACTCCCCCTCCTGCTCGACGAGAACGTGCCCGAGCAGATCGCCGAGCAGGCGGACGTCTCGGCGCAGCGGTGCGTCGTGGGCTTCCATCGATCAAGCCTAGGCCGAATCCGGCGCAAAACCGCACAATCACTTGCTTCCGGCGGCAGGCCCGCGGTAGCTTCGATGCATGGGTCAGACGCTCTTCGATCGGGTCTGGGAGAGCCATCTCGTGCAGCGTGCGGAGGGGCAGCCTGAGCTCCTCTACGTCGATCTGCACCTCGTCCACGAGGTCACCTCGCCCCAGGCGTTCGAGGGCCTGCGCGTCGCCGGCCGCCGTGTCCGCCGCCCCGACCTGACGCTCGCGACGATGGATCACAACGTCGTCACGGGCGACGACACGCCGATGGACGAGCTCTCGGCGCAGCAGCTCGAGGCTCTCGCGCAGAACTGCGCCGAGTTCGGCGTTCCGCTCTACGAGACCGGCAGCGGACGCGAGGGCATCGTCCACGTGATCGGGCCGGAGCTCGGGCTGACGCAGCCGGGCATGACGATCGTGTGCGGCGACTCGCACACGTCGACGCACGGCGCGTTCGGCGCACTCGCGTTCGGGATCGGCACCTCCGAGGTGGAGCACGTGCTCGCGACGCAGACCCTGCAGCAGAACAAGCCGCGCTCGATGCGCATCTACTTCGAGGGCGAGCTGCCCGAGGGCGTGACGGCCAAGGACATCGTGCTCGCGGCGATCGGCCGGCTCGGCGTCGACGGTGGTGTCGGCTACGTGATCGAGTACGCGGGCCCCGTGATCGAGCAGCTCTCGATGGAGGGCCGGCTCACGATCTGCAACATGTCGATCGAAGCGGGCGCGCGCGCGGGGATGATCGCACCCGACGAGACGACCTTCGCGTATCTCGAAGGCCGGCCGGGCGCGCCGAAGGGCGCAGCGTGGGAGCAGGCGCTCGAGCGCTGGCGCACGCTGCCGACCGACGACGACGCGGTCTTCGACCAGGAGCTCGTGATCGACGTCTCGGGGCTCGGCTCGCAGGTCACGTGGGGCACCAACCCCGGCATGGTCGTCCCGATCGACGGGGTCGTGCCGGATCCGGCATCGATGGAGGACGCCGACGAACGTGCGGCAACGGAACGCGCGCTGGCCTACATGGCGCTCGAGCCGGGCACGCCGATCCGCGACATCGAGGTCGGCCGTGTGTTCATCGGCTCGTGCACCAACTCGCGGATCGAGGATCTGCGCGCGGCGGCGGCGGTGGTGCGCGGGCACCACGTGCATCCCTCGGTGCGCGCGATGGTCGTTCCCGGCTCCGCGCAGGTGAAGCAGCAGGCCGAGGCGGAAGGCCTCGACCGGATCTTCGTCGACGCCGGCTTCGAGTGGCGGCGTGCGGGCTGCTCGATGTGCCTCGGCATGAACCCCGACGTCCTCGCGCCCGGCGAGCGGTGCGCGTCGACGTCGAACCGAAACTTCGAGGGCCGCCAGGGCGCGGGCGGGCGCACGCATCTCGTCAGCCCGGCGGTCGCCGCAGCCACCGCGATCGCCGGCCACTTCGCCGACGCGCGCGAGCTGGTGCCGGCGTGAAGGCGTTTCGCAAGGTGACGTCGCACGCGCTGGCGCTCGACCGCCCCGACGTCGACACCGACCAGATCATTCCGAAGCAGTTCCTGAAGCGGATCGAGCGGAGCGGCTTCGGGGAGTTCCTCTTCTTCGACTGGCGCAAGGACCCCGGCTTCGAGTTGAACCGGCCGGAGGCAAAGGGCGCGCAGATCCTCGTCGCAGGCCGCAACTTCGGGTGCGGCTCGTCGCGCGAGCACGCACCGTGGGCGCTGCAGGACTACGGGTTCGAGGCGGTGATCGCGCCGTCGTTCGGCGACATCTTCCGGCAGAACTCCCTGAAGATCGGGCTGCTTCCGGTGCGGCTCCCCTCCGAGCAGGTGAAGGAGCTGATGACTCGCGCCGACGCCGGCGACGAGATCACGGTCGACCTCGAGGCGCGCACCGCCGGCGGCTTCCCGTTCGAGCTCGACGACTTCACGCGCGAGTGCCTGCTCGAGGGCCTCGACGACATCGCGCTGACGCTGCGCGACGAGCCGTCGCTCACCGCGTACGAATCGGCGCATGCTGCGCCGATCGCGACGAACGCGCTGTAAACCGCTTCGCTTCACGGGGCCCCCTTCTTTTCCGCTTCGGTGGGGCGCCTCACTGCGGAGATCGCGAGCTCGTGGTGGCCGCGATCCTCGGCCGCCGGCTCCGCGTCTGCGCCGGCACGAGGCGTGTCCTCTGGAGCCAGGCCACGTCGCGTCAGTGCGCGTCGAAGCGGGCGCCCGCGGCCGTTGCGAACGAGCGCGGCGCCCGCGCCGTAGCGCCTGCGTTCCGCGCCCCATTCCGGACGAGGCGGCCGGCTGTCTACGACGGCCATGTCCCATGCCAGGCACGAGACGTGTCCGGTAGAGCCCGGTTGCCGGGAGAAAACCGTTCTGTCAGGCCGAGCGGTGCACCCGGCCGCTGCAGACGACATGCCCCCGGCACCCACGGCTGGTGCCAGGCACGGGGCGTGTCCGCGGGAGCCAGGCGTCGACGTCGCGTCAGGGCGCGTCGAAGCGGGCGCCCGCGGCCGTGGGGCCGCGGGCGCCGCTCCGCGCAACGACGGCGCTTGGAGGGTTAGGCCGCCGAGCTCGAATCGTTCTGCGCTTGCACTTCCTGCTTCATCAGCCCGAGCAGGTCGTGGTAGAGCTGCGCGAGGCCGGCCTCCGACAACGGGCCGCGGTTCGCGCGCTGCAGGTACTGCAGCATCCACTCTTCGCGCGCGAGATCGACGAAGCCGATCCCATGCTCGTCCTTGTAGCGCTTCAGGCGTGCGACGAGCTTCAGTCGCTTGTTCACGAGCTCGACGAGCGAACGGTCGAGGTCGGAGATCTCTCGGCGCACCCCGAGAACGTACGGGTCCTCGGGCGCGGCGACGGGCGGATTTTCGGTAGAGCTCATGCTCCCTCCTCGGAATGACCTTCGTAGACTCCGACGACGCGCAGCGTGCGCGTCACCGAATCGAGCTCTCGCAGCGCGACCTGCACGGCCGGCTCGAGTGGATGACCGGCAACCACCGCGTCGAAGCGGTACTTCCACGGTGTCGCAGGCAGAGGGCGCGACACGAGCCGCACAAGATCGAGCCCCGCGCGCGCGAACGGCTCGATCGCTGTGAACAGCGCACCCGGCTTGTGGTTCGTCGCAAACGTGAAGGCAGTGCGCGCGTCGCGCAAGTTTCGGTCGACGCGCGTGTACGGCGCGATCGAGACGAAGCGCGTGAATGCAAGCGTGTCTCCGACGTCATGCTCGAGCACCGTCAGCCCGTACAGCTGCACCGCCTCGTCGCCGACGATCACCGCAACGGTGGGGTCGCCGTCCGCGGCTGCCTGGCGGCCGGCCTCGGCCGTCGTCGACGACGCGATCACCGACGCCCTGGGCATGCGGGCGAGCAGGCTGCGGCACTGATCGAGCGCCGTCGGGTGCGAACGCACGATCCGGACATCGTCCAGCGGGATGTCCGCCGACGCTGCGAGGCAGTGGCGGATCGGCAGGATGGTCTCCCCGACGATCGAGAGCGCACGCTCGTACAGCAGGTCGTGCGTCTCGGCGACCGCGCCCGCGAGCGAGCTCTCGATCGGCAGCACGCCGAACGTCGCCTCGTGGCTGACGACAGCGTCGGCAACCGCGCGGAAACCCGCCAGCGGCACCAGCGTGTCCATCGGGAAGAGCGTCGCGGCCGCGGCGGACGTATGCGTCCCCTCGGGGCCTGGATAGGCAACGTTGGGGCTCATCTAGCGCAACTCCCGGTGGTAATACAACACAGCGTCATTCGATGTCGCCTCCTCGCAAACGAGTGCAGATGTCCCGCGAGAGATATGAGCTAGCCGGGCGACAGCGGGGAAGCGAAAGCGCCGGCTAGCGCGTAAAGGCGAACGCGTAGAAGCCCTTAAAGGGGATAATGCGGGCTTCCGGCGCGAGAACCATCAAGAGGAACGGTACGTCGAGGACGCCGCCTCGTCAACAGCAAGTTGTTCTCTTACTGCCGCGCCGAACTCCGCAGTGCTTGCGCTGCCGCCGAGATCCACGGTCGGAGCGGACACGATCGCGGCCTCGATCGCCCTGTTCAGCGCATGCGCCTCGTCGGGCCGAGCGAGCCCGTGCTCGAACAGCAGCACCGTCGAACGAAGGATTGCCGCGGGATTCGCGACACCACGCCCCGCAATGTCGGGCGCAGAGCCGTGCACCGGCTCGAAGAGGCCGGGGCCGCCGTCGGAGAGGCTCGCGGAGGGCGCCATGCCGAGGCCGCCGGTCACAGCTGCGGCCAGGTCGGAGAGGATGTCTCCGAACATGTTCTCGGTGACGATCACGTCGAACTGCTGCGGCGTCGTCGCAAGCTGCATCGCGGCGTTGTCGACGAGCATGTGCTCGACGCGTACGTCCGGGAACTCCGGTGCCAGCCCGTCGACGACGCGCCGCCACATCCGTGACGTCTCGAGCACGTTCGCCTTGTCGACCGACGTAAGCAGACCTCGACGCGATTGGGCCAGCCGAAACGCACGCCGCGCGATTCGCTCGACCTGGCGCGGGTGGTACTCGCAGGTGTCGAACACCGTGCCGTCGTCGCGTACGCCGTGCGCGCCGAAATAGAGACCGCCGACGAGCTCGCGCACGATCAGCACGTCAACGTCACCCTGCACCGCAGGACGCAGGTTCGCGTACGTGTCGAGCGCCGCGCGCAGCGCGAGCAGGCCCTGCTCGGGCCGGATGTCCGCCGCCTCGAACTCGGGGTCCCCGACAGGCCCCTTCAGCACGGCGACAGCCGAAAGGCAGGCATCGACCGTCTCCTGGGGAAGCGGGGAGCCGGTTGCACGAATCGCGGCGGCGCCGATCAGCCGCTCGTCGAGCGCAACCTCCGGCGCGAGCGCCTCGAGCACGAGCCGAGCCTCCCTGGCAACCTCCGGTCCGATTCCGTCCCCCGGCAGGAGGACGACTCTCTCGCTACCCGTCGGCAAGGACTCCCTCGGTGAGTGAGCGGGGCTGCCGGCCGCGCGGGCGCGGCGTGAAGCCGGCCGCCTGCATGGCCTCGTTCCAGCTGCCGAACACCCGCGCAACCGTCTGGCGCGAGGGGTGGTTCTCGCCCGCCTGATCCCATTCGCTCGTGAGCGGCGTCCTGCTGTGCTTGCGGTACCAGAGCGTGATCGCGTAGACGATCGTCTCGGGCGTCCAGCGGAACCCAGTCCGCGGCCCGGTTCTCATGATCGACCTCCTGCGTGTCGGTTGGGGTTAGACCTGGACACCGAGGGTCTCCAGGATCTGGTCCGCGTCCGGCTGGACGCGAATCGGGTCGAAGCGATCGGCGACGAGGCCGGGGGTCTTCAGGCCGTCGCCGGTGACGAGCAGCACGACGCGGTCGCTCTCGCCGAGCTCGCCGTTCTGCACCGCGGCGCGGAGCGCGCCGAGCGAGACGGCAGGAGCGGTCTCGCCGAACACGCCGGTCGTCTGTGCGAGCAGCGCGATGTTCTCGACGATCTGATCCTCCGCAACAGCGTGGATCGCGCCACCGGAGTCTCGTGCGGTTGCGACGGCGAGGTCTCCGTCTGCCGGGCTGCCGATCGCGATCGACTTCGCGATCGTGTTCGGCCGCACGGGCTTCACCTTCGAACCGCTCTCGAATGCGAGTGCGACGGGTGAGCAGCCTTCGCCCTGCCCACCGAAGAGGCGCGGCGTGTCTCCCTGCACGAGCCCGAGCTCGAGCAGCTCACCGAAGCCCTGGTGCACCTTCGTGAACATCGAGCCCGAGCCGATCGGCGCGACCACCGCGTCGGGCAGCGTCCACCCGAGCTGCTCGGCGACCTCGAATGCGAGCGTCTTCGACCCCTCGGCGTAGTACGAGCGGAGGCCGACGTTGACGAACGCCCAGTCGAGCTCGAACGACAACTCGACGCTGAGCCGGCTGCAGTCGTCGTAGCTTCCCTCGACCGCGATGATGCGCGCTCCATACACGGAGGTGGCGATGAGCTTCTCCGGCTCGAGGCTCGCCGGCACGAGGACGACGGCCTCGAGGCCCTCGGCCGCGGCACGCGCTGCGACTGCGTTCGCGAGGTTCCCCGTTGACGAGCACGACAGCGTCGTGCGGCCGAGCTCGACCGCCTTCGCGGCGGCGACGGCCACGACGCGGTCCTTGAAGGAGTGCGTCGGGTTCGCCGTGTCGAGCTTCAGGAAGAGCTCCCCGATGCCGAGCGCGTCCGCGAGGCGCGGCGCAGATATGAGCGGCGTGAAGCCCGGCGCGAGCCGCTGCTCGGCCGGGGCGGCGACGGGCAGGAAATCGGCGTACCGCCAGATGTTCAGCGGTCCGGCCGCGATCGACTCGCGGCTGATCGTCCGGCGCTGCTCGTCACGGTCGTAGACCGGGTCGAGGGGGCCGAAGCAACGGGCACAGACCCCGATGGGATCTAGTGGGTACGGCGTCTCACAGACGCGGCACCTGAGGGCGGTGGCGGGCACTACACGAACTCCTTTCGTCTCTCGCTCGACATCCTCCGACGCGCTATTTGCACGTCGGCCGGGCTTGGCACCACGCAGTACGTCCTGTAAAAGCGGCGATGTGCAGGTTGCCGAGGCGTCGTAGGGCCGGTTCCCTCAGCCTCTCTCGATGCGGAGCGGGATTCACCCGCGCCGTTGGCCGCACTATACAAACTGTAGTAGTCGGACGTCAAACCGAACATCGCAGCACCGCTCCCTCGGATGCGGACGAGACGAGCAGCGCGTAGCGCGCGAGCACGCCGGTCGTGTAGCGCGGCGGCGGCGGGACGACCTCCGCCAGCCGCGCGGCGACCTCGTCGTCGGAGAGCAGCACGCGCAGCTCGCGCCCGGCGACGTCGAGCTCGATCGTGTCGCCGTCGCGGACGGCGGCGATCGGGCCGCCCCGCGCCGCCTCCGGTGCGATGTGGCCGACCATCAGCCCGTGCGTCGCGCCGGAGAAGCGGCCGTCGGTGATCAGCGCCACCTCGTCGCCCAGCCCCTCGCCGACGAGCGCGGCCGTGACGTGGAGCATCTCGCGCATGCCCGGGCCGCCCGCCGGACCTTCGTAGCGGATCACGACGACGTCGCCCGCGGTGATCGTGCGGGCCTTCACCGCGGCGAAGCACGCTTCCTCCGACTCGAAGACACGCGCGGGGCCGCTGTGGAACAGGCGCTCGTGGCCGGCGAGCTTCACGACCGAGCCCTCGGGAGCGAGGTTCCCACGCAGGATCGCGAGACCTCCCGTCGTCTTCAGCGGCCGCTCGATCGGGACGACGACCTCCTGTCCCTTCGTTTCGACGACCGCGGCTGCAACCTGGGCCAGCGAGCGCCCGTCGACGTTCGGCGCGTCGCCGTGGACGAGCCCCGCCTTCAGCAGCTCGCGCGTGACGAGCGCGACACCGCCTGCGGCGTGGAGATCCGTCGCGACGAAGCGGCCGCCCGGCACGATGTCGGCGATGACCGGCGTGCGCTCGGCGATCTCGTCGAACTCGTCGATCGTCAACGTGATGCCGAGCTCACTCGCGATCGCGATGAGATGCATGACGCCGTTCGTCGAGCCACCGCTCGCGGCAACGCCTGCGACGGCGTTCTCGAGCGCGTCGCGGGTCATGATCTGGGACGGACGCACATCGTCGCGCACGAGGCGCATCGCGACCCTGCCGGCCTCGTAGGCGGCATCGTGCTTCGCCGGATCGGTCGCCGGGATGTCGTTGAGGCCGCCGGGGCTGATCCCGAGGAACTCGAGCGCCATCGCCATCGTGTTCGCGGTGAACTGGCCACCGCACGCGCCGGCGCCGGGACACGCGGCTCCCTCGAGCTCGTGCACGTCGGCGTTCGTCATCGTTCCGGCCGCGGCCGCGCCAACAGCCTCGAAGACGTCCTGGATCGTCACGTCGCGGCCGCGAAAGCGCCCGGGCGCGATCGAGCCGTTGTAGAGGATCAGCCCCGGCACGTCGAGACGCGCGAGCGCCATGGCGGCCGCAGGGATCGTCTTGTCGCAGCCGACGAGGCACACGAGCCCGTCCAGCAGATGGCCGCGCACGACGAGCTCGATCGAGTCGGCGATCGTCTCGCGCGACACGAGCGACGCGCGCATGCCTTCCGTGCCCATCGAGACGCCGTCGGA
>JAOPYX010000089.1 GCA_025964535.1 Actinomycetes bacterium
CCGCCCTGGACGAGCAGCAGCATCGAGAACACGAAGAGCGACATGTACGCGAAGTAGCGCCGCTCCTCGTCGTCGCCGTCCATGTAGCCGATCGAGTAGAGGACGATCAGGCCGCCGACGCCCGTGACGATGAGCATCATCATCGTGCTGAGCGGATCGACGAGCACCGAGAGCCCGACCTTGAAGTTCCCGCTCTCGAGCCACGTCCAGGCGGTCGAGATCGCGCCGTGGTCGCTGCCGTGCGAACGCAGCGCGAGGAACGACCAGACGGCACCGCCGAATGCGGTGAACACGCTGAGCGTCGAGATCCAGCCTGCCGCAGCGCGCGAGATGCGCGTGCCGCACAGCGTGATGAGCATCGCGCCGGCGAGCGGTGCGACGAGACAGAGCCATGCGCCGGTCGTCATCCGCGCAGCTCCGAGAGCTTGTCGACGTCGAGCGGCAGGCGCTTGCGGTGCAGCGCGACGACGAGGCCGAGGCCGACGCACACCTCGGACGCGGCAACCGCCATCACGGCGAGCGCGAAGATCTGCCCGGCGCCGTTGCCCGCGCTGCGCGCGAAGGCGATCAGCGCAAGGTTGGCTCCGTTCAGCATGATCTCGAGTGAGAGGAGCACGATCAACGGGTTGCGCCGCACGAGCACGCCGAGCGCGCCGATCCCGAAGAGAAATGCGGACAGGCCGACGTACCAGACAACTCCGGGACCCTGCATCAGCCTGCGTCCTCGACCGCGACGTCGCGCCGCTTGGTGTGCTCACCGAGGATGACGCCGCCGACGGCCGCGATGAGCAGCACGATCGACGTGATCTCGAAGGCGAGCAGGTGATCCGTGAGGAAGAGGCGCCCGATCCAGCCCGGCGAGCCGAACGTCGCGTTGACGGAGTGCACGTGCGAGAGGCGCCCACCGGCCTTCAGGCCGAGGACGACGATGACTTCGATGAAGATCGCCCCCGCGGCGAGCACCGCGCCGACGGTCTGCCAGTTCGGTCCGCCCTTCCACGGCGTCTCCTGCTGCGGGCCGACATACGCGATCACGAAGAGGAACATCACCATCACCGCGCCGGCGTAGACGAGCACCTGTGCGGCCGCGACGAACTCGGCCGACAGAAGCAGATAGAGGACGGCGAGCGAACCGAGGTTCCCGATCAGCGCGAGCGCCGAGAAGAACGGGTTCGAGAACGAGACGACGGCAACGCCGGATGCGAGGCAGGCGAAGCCGGCGATCACCCAGACCGCCCAGACGACGATGTTTCCCGCGCTGACCGCGAGAATCGTGTTCACGAGTCGCTCCTGTAGAAGGGGATCGGCGTGTCGTAGAGCGCCGGGTCGGCCACAGGCACCTTCTTGATCGGCTCCGCGAGCAGCATGTCCTTCGTGTAGATCTGGTCGTCGCGGTTGTACTCGGAGAGCTCGAACTCGTTGCCGAGCGTGATCGCGTCGAACGGGCACGCGAGCTCGCAGTAGCCACAGAAGATGCAGCGGCTCATGTTGATCTCGTAGATCCGTGCGTAGCGCTCGCCGGCGGAGACGCGGTTGTCCGGCGTGTTCTCCGCCGGGACGACACGAATGCAGTCGGCGGGGCACGCGGCGGCGCAGAGCGAGCACCCGACGCACTTCTCGAGGCCGTTGGCGTGCGTCCAAAGGCGGTGCCGTCCGCGGAAGCGCGGATAGATCGGCCGCTTGTACTCCGGGTACTGCTGCGTGATCGGCTTCTTGAAGATCTGCTTGAAGGTGACGCCGAAGCCCTTGAGTGTCGAGTACGGCTGCGGCATCAGACCCACACCACCACGAGCGCGGTGACGACGGCGTTGATCGTCGCGGCGGGCAGCAGCACCTTCCAGCCGAACCGCATCAGCTGGTCGTAGCGCAGGCGCGGCAGCGTCGTGCGCAGCCAGATGAAGACGAAGAGCGTGCCGAGCAGCTTCAGCAGGAACCAGAGCGGCCCGAGGCCCCACGGCCCGTGCCAGCCGGAGAAGAAGAGCGTCACCATCAGTGCCGACAGCGTGATCAGGTTGATGTACTCGGCCATCTGAAAGAGGCCCCAGCGCATCCCCGAGTACTCGGTGTGGTACCCGGCGACGAGCTCCTGCTCCGCCTCGGGCAGGTCGAAGGGCGCGCGGCTCGTCTCGGCGATGCCGCCGATGAAGAAGATGACCATGCCGACGAACTGCGGCACGACGAACGGCAGGAACTCGCCCTGCCGGTGCACGATCTCGGACAGGTTGAGCGAGCGGCCGAGCATCACGACGCCGAGCACGCTGAGCGCGAGCGACACCTCGTACGACACGAGCTGGGCGCACGTGCGCATCGACCCGAGAATCGAGAACTTCGACTCGGAGGCCCAGCCGCCGACGATGAAGCCGTAGATGCCGATCGAGCCGAGCGCGAAGACGAGCAGCAGGCCGATCGACACGTTTGCGACCTCGCCGTTGATCCGCCAGCCGTGCACCGTCCAGCCGGGGCCCCACGGGATCACGGCGAATGCCGCGAGCGCGGTGAACGCCGAGATGATCGGCGCGAGGATGTACGGGATCTCGATCGCGCTCGACGGCGAGAACGCTTCCTTGCGCACGAGCTTCACGAGGTCGGCGATCGGCTGCAACAGGCCGAAGGGGCCTGCGCGGTTCGGCCCGTAGCGGAGCTGCATGCGGCCCATCACCTTGCGCTCGATGAGCGTCAGATACGCGAAGAGGACGAGGACGAGATTGACGATGATCGCGGCCTTGATGAGGGAGATCCACCACGGCTCGTGCAGGGTCACGCGGTCACCCCAGCGCCTGCAGGCGCCACCTCGACATTGCCGAGCAGACCGCCGGAGTGCTCGAGCGCGACGCGTGCGACGCCGGCGCGCAGGTCCTTGCTGACGCGCGCGCGCAGCTCGACGGATACGCCCCCGGCCGAGACGACGACGCGGTCGCCGTTGGCGATGCCGCGCGTGCGTGCGTCGTCGGGCGAGAGCTCGATCTCCGCCTGCGGTCGCTGGAACTGGAGCTCGGGTACGCGCTCGACCGCCGGACCGGAGAAGAGTGGCTTGTACGCGACGAGGTGCAGCCCGGTGCCTGACGGCGGCTCCTCTGCAGGCTCCGGAACCGGCGGAACCTCGACGTGCACCGGCGCCTCCACGTAACCGCGCAGCGGTGCGCGCTCGCCGACCTCGCCGAACGACAGCCCGCCGTAGCAGCGCTTCGAGAGCTCGGCGAACACCGCGGATGCGTAGGGCGGGATCTCGACGTGGAAGCGCGCGGCGAGCTGCGAGATCCACTCGAGCTCGGTCGGGCCGGGCGGTGTCGCCGTCTGGCGCAGCCGCTGCAGGCGTCCTTCGAGATTGACGTAGGTGCCGTCCCGCTCGAGGTAGCTCGTGCCGGGGAGGACGAGGTCGGCCCAGCCGGCGGCGAGCCCGTGGAACATCGAGATGACGATCACGGCCTCGGCGCGCTCCGCAAGCGCGCGGACGTTCGGATTGCCCGCGGCCTCGTCGCCGGAGACGACCAGCAGCCCGATCGAGTCGGGCTCCCGCGCAGGCTCCTCGTCCGAGCAGGCCGCCCAGGCGTCGGCCACGCCGCGCCCGTTCGGCGTGGCGGGGATGTAGAAGGCGCCGCAACCGTCCTTGCCGGCGAGTCCGAGGCGCTCGGCGAGCTCGCCGACGCGCGCGCCGCCCCGGCCGCCGGGGCCGGACCAGATGAGCACGACGCGCTCGGTGCTGCTGACAGCCGGATCGTCGGCGGTCTGCACGATCGTCGCGCCCTTACGCCGCGCCGCGCGCACCCAGAGGTCGACGATCGGCGCGCTCTCGTTGAGCGGGACGTCGCCGAGTACGACCACCGTCTGCGCGTCGCCGATGGCCGAGAGCGGCAGGCGATACGCGTCGAGGCCGGCCGAGACTTCCTCCGGCAGCACGGCGTGATGCGACCCGAGGCCCTGGCGCATCAGCTTCGCGAGCGCGTACGCCTCCTCGACCGTCTCCGAGCCGGAGAGCGCGACGACGGCACGACCGTCGGCCGCCTTGAGCAGCGACTCGGCGACGTCGAGCGCCTCGGGCCACGAGACAGGCTCGAAGCCGCGGCGGCGAACGCGGTGGATCGGTTCGACGACACGGTCGGCGGCGCGCAGATGCGTGAACGCGAAGCGGCCCTTGTCGCACAGCCAGCCCTCGTCGATCTCGGGATGGTTGCGCGAGATGACTCGCTTGACCTTGCCTTCGCGCACCGTCGCGTGCGTGTTGCAGCCGACGGGGCACATCCCGCACACGGTCGGCACGTCGACGATCTCCCACGGCCGCGCCTCGAAGCGGTACTGCGTCGGAAGCAGTGCGCCGACGGGGCAGAGCTCGGTCACATTGCCGGTGAACGGGCCGCTGTACGGCTCGTCCTCGAAGGTCGTGATCACCGACATCGCGCCGCGGTTGCGCGCGACGAGCTGGCCGTCCTCGCTCACGGCTTCGCTGAAGCGCGTGCAGCGGTAACAGAGGATGCACCGCTCGCGGTCGAGCGAGATGGCAGGCGAGATCGGGATCGGCTTCTCGAAGGTCGTCTTCTCGAAGTTCATTCGCGTCTTGCCCGGCCCGTATCGGAACGTCAGGTCCTGCAGCGGGCACTCGCCGCCCTTGTCGCACACCGGGCAGTCGAGCGGATGGTTGACGAGGATGAATTCGAGCGTCGCGTTCTGGCCCTCTGCCGCCTTCGACGAGGTGCGCGCGGTGCGCACGACCATGCCGTCCTGGGCAGTGAGCGTGCAGCCGGCTTGGAGCTTCGGCATGCCTTCGATCTCGACGAGGCACATGCGGCACGCGCCGATCGGCGCGCCGAGACGCGGCTCGTAACAGAAGACCGGAATCTCGATGCCGGCGCTGAGCGCGGTCTCGACGAGGCCGGTGCCCTTCGCGACGTGCACGTCCTTCTCGTCGATCGTGACGCGGACGAGCTCGGGCATGCTCATACGGGAACCTCGGCCGCCACGGGCGAATGATGGTGCTGGTCGACCGGGGCGAAGACGTGCTCGAGCGACGACGCGCCGCCATACGGGCAGGCGCCGTGATCGATGTGCTCCTGGAACTCCTTGCGGAAGCGATTCACGTAGCTCGCGACCGGCATCGCCGCCGCGTCGCCGAGCGGGCAGAGGCACTTGCCGAGGATGCGGTCACATACGTCGAGGAGCAGGTCGAGATCGCCCTGCTTCGCGCTGCCGTCCTCGAGCGCGTGGAGGATCTGCACCATCCAGCGCGTGCCGACGCGGCACGGCGTGCACTTGCCGCATGACTCGTGCATGTAGAACTGCGCGACGCGCAGGCCAAGCTGCACCATGCAGCAGCGGTCGTCGATCGCGATGATCGCGCCGGACCCGAACATCGTCCCGGCCTTCGTAAGCGCGTCGTAGTCGAGCGGCGTGTCCACTTCCGAGGCGGTGAGGATCGGCGTCGACGAGCCGCCCGGGATGATCGCCTTCAGCTCGCGGCCGTCGGGAATGCCGCCGCCGAAGTCGTAGATCAGCTCGCGCAACGTCGTTCCGTTCACGAGCTCGTAGTTGCCGCCGCGCGCGACGTTGCCTGAGAGCGAGAAGACGCGCGTCCCGGTCGAGTCGGGCGGCCCGATCTTCGCGTACTCGGCGGCGCCGAGCTCGAGCACCTTCGGCACGGTCGCGACCGTCTCGACGTTGTTGATCAGGGTCGGCGACGCGTAGAGGCCGGAGATGGCCGGGAACGGCGGCTTCGAGCGCGGCTGGCCGCGCTTGCCCTCGAGCGACTCGAGCAGTCCGGTCTCCTCACCGCAGATGTACGCGCCGGCGCCGCGGTGCAAGACGACAGTGACGCCGTCGAACAGGTCGGCGGCGCGCGCCTCGTCGAGCGCGGCGCGGAGGATCTCGAACTCGGCGAGGTACTCGCCGCGGATGTAGATGAAGACGTTCTTCGAGTGGATGGCGTGCGCAGTGATCAGGCAGCCTTCGATCAGGCGGTGCGGGACGCGCAGCATGATCTCGCGGTCCTTGAACGTGCCGGGCTCCGACTCGTCCGCGTTCACCGTCAGGTACACCGGCTTCGCCGAGTCGCGCGGGATGAAGCTCGCCTTCCGCCCCGTGGCGAAGAACGCGCCGCCACGGCCGCGCAGATTCGAGTCGAGCAGCTCCTGGATCACCTGCTGCGGCTCCATCTGCCGCGCCTTCGCGAGCTGCGCGTAGCCACCCGCGGCGCGGTAGTCGGCGATGGCGGTGAGCGGGCGCTCCTCCGCGCCCGCGAGTACGACGTGATGCTCAGGCATTGCGCAGATCCTGCACGAGACGCGGAACGTCCTCGGGCTTCACCGGCTCGTGGTAGCGCTGGTCGACCGCGACCACCGGGCCCCAGCCGCAGCCGCCGTAGCACTCGACGGTGCGCAGCGTGACCTCGCCGTCCGCGGTCGTCTCGCCCGGCCGGATGCCGAGCTCGCGCTCGAATGCTTCGAGCGTCGCCTGCGCGCCGACGAGCGCGCACGAGATGTTCGTGCACACCTCGACAATGTGCGTGCCGACCGGTTCGAGGTGATACATGTCGTAGAAGCTCGCGACCGACATGCAGTACGCGGGCGTCAGGCCGAGTGCCTCGCCGACCTCCTCGAACGCCTCCCGCGGTAGCCAGCCGTACTTCTTCTGGGCGAGGTGCAGCGCGGGCATGATCGCCGAGCGCGACTGCGGGTACTGCGCAGCGATTTCCTGGATCTCGGTGACGAGGCTCATCGGTCGGTGTCTCCCATGACCGCGTCGAGGGAGCCGACGATCGCGATCAGGTCGGCGATCATCGCATCGCTCGTGCACGTCGCGGTCGCCTCGAGCGCGACGAATGACGGAGCGCGGAAATGCACGCGCCAGGGCTTCGGCCCGCCGTCGGAGACGAGATAGCAACCGGACTCGCCGCGCGGCGACTCGATCGCGACGTAGATCTCGCCCTCGGGAACGCGGAACCCTTCGGTGACGATCTTGAAGTGGTGGATGAGCGACTCCATCGACGTATGGAGCTCCTCGCGCGGCGGCAGCACGACCTTGCGGTCGTCGGTGATCCACGGTCGGCCCTCCATGCGCTCCAACCGCCGCAGGCACTGGTCGACGATGCGCGTCGACTCGGCCATCTCGTCCATGCGCACGCGGTACCGGTCGTACACGTCACCGCCGGCGTATACGGGCACGCGGAAGTCGATCTGGTCGTACGCGAGATACGGCTGGTCGCGACGCAGGTCCCAGTCGACGCCGGACGCACGCAGGTTCGGACCGGTCTGCCCGAGCGCGATCGCGTCCTCGGGCGAGAGGAGCCCGACGCCCTTCGTGCGCTCGAGCCAGATCGCGTTCCGGTCGAGCAGCGCGAGGTAGTCGTCGAGTGCGTGCGGCATCCAGTCGACGAACGTGCGGCATTCGGGGAAGAAGCCCTCCGGAATGTCCTCCGCGAGCCCACCCACCTGGAAATAGCGAGTGTGCATGCGTGCGCCCGTGACCATCTCGTACAGGTCGAGGATCATCTCCCGCTCGCGGAAGCAGTACCAGAACATCGAGATCGCACCCAGCTCGAGCGCCGACGTGCCGAGGAAGACGAGGTGCGAATGGATCCGGTTCAGCTCGCAGAGCAGCGTGCGCATCCACGTCGCCTTCTCGGGAACCTCGAGCGAGAGCAGCTTCTCGACCGCGAGCACGAACACGAGCTCCGCGTTCTGGTAGCCGACGTAGTCGATGCGCTCCGGGTACGTGACGCACTTCCACCACGTCTT
>JAOPYX010000107.1 GCA_025964535.1 Actinomycetes bacterium
CTCTCGGTGACGACGTAGTCGCCGAGCTTCAGCGCGACGCGGTCGGCGACGAGCGAGTTGTTGCCGTGCGCGATGTTCGCGAAGGGACCGCAGTGGATGAGCGCGGGCTGCCCCTCGAGCGTCTGCACGAGGTTCGGCTTGATCGTGTCCTTCAGCAGCACGGTCATCGCGCCGGCGGCGCGCAGTTGCTCGGCGGTCACCGCGTTTCCGTCGAAGTCGTGCGCGACCGTGATTGCGCCGAGGCGCGCGCGAAGGTCGTGAAGGTCGGACGCGACGGCGACGATCGCCATCACCTCTGACGCGGCCGTGATGTCGAAGCCGGTCTGCCGTGGGTAGCCGTTCGGGCGGCCCCCGAGGCCGATCGCGACGTCGCGCAGGGCGCGATCGTTGATGTCGATGCAGCGGCGCCAGCTGATCGACAACGAGTCGATGCGCAGCTTGTTGCCGTGCAGGATGTGCGCGTCGAGCATCGCAGCGAGAAGGTTGTTTGCGGCGCCGATCGCGTGGATGTCGCCGGTGAAGTGGAGGTTCATGTCCTCCATCGGCACGACCTGCGTGTAGCCGCCGCCCGCCGCGCCGCCCTTGATGCCGAAGACGGGGCCGAGCGACGCCTCGCGCAGGCAGAGCACGGGGTTCTTGCCGATGTGGCCGAGACCCTGCGTCAGCGACACCGACGTCGTCGTCTTGCCCTCGCCGGCCTTCGTCGGCGTGATCGCCGTGACGTCGATCAGCTTGCCGTCGGCTTTGTCCGCGAGCCGGTCGAGCACGCCGAGGTCGATCTTCGCCTTGTAGCGGCCGTACGGCTCGAACTCGTCGGGGAGGAGGCCGGCGGCCTCGGCGATCTCGGCGATGGGCCGGAGCTCCGCCTCTTGGGCGATCTCGAGCGAGGAGGGCATCTGTGTCGCCAAGGTACGGTCCTTTCGCTGATCTACGTCAAGAATATGACTAGTATATGTGAATGCCTCGCACGATCCAACCGGTTTCGCTCGCGGAGAAGGCGTACCACGCGATCCGGGAGCTGATCGTCTCGCTCGAGCTCGCACCGGGCGCCGTGATCGAGGAGCGGGAGCTGATGGGACGGCTCGGAATCGGCCGAACGCCCGTGCGGGAGGCCCTGCGGCGCCTCGCGCACGAGCGCCTCGTCGAGGTCTACCCGCGGCGCGGGATGTTCGTCACCGGTGTCGACGTGCGTGAGCTCGCCCGCCTCTCCGAGGTGCGTGTCGTGCTCGAGCCGGAGGCGGCACGCCTCGCCGCCGAGCGGGCGACCGACGCCGACCGGGCGGCGATCGGCGAGCTGCTCGAGGAGCTGGGCGCCGGCGGCCGGGACGATCGCGAGCTGATGGAGCTCGACGAGCGCATCCACGGCGCCGTGTACCGCGCCGCGCACAACGACCTGCTCGAGGCGACGCTCTCCCAGTACTACGTCCTCGCCTTGCGCATCTGGTCGATGGCACTCGATCAGGCACACGAGCTCGAGGAGGCCGTCGAGGCGCATCGCGCGTTGCTCGAGGCGATCCAGAACGGCGACGGCCAGCGCGCGGCCGAGACGATGCGCGCCCATGTCCAGAACTTCGAGCAGGCGATGCATCGCGTGCTCCTGACCGTGTGAGGGGCCAACAGACGTGAGCGACTTCCCTGCAACAGCACGTGCCGTCGTGATCGGCGGCGGCATCGTCGGCAACAGCCTCCTCGGCCATCTCGCCGAGCTCGGCTGGCGCGACCTCGTCCAGCTCGACAAGGGGCCGTTCCCGAACCCGGGCGGCTCGACCGGCCATGCGTCGAACTTCATCTTCCCGGTCGACCACTCGAAGGAGATGACGCAGCTGACGTTCGACTCGATGCGTCAGTACAAGGAGGCGGGCACGCTCATCGAGTGCGGCGGCATCGAGGTCGCGCGCACCGAGGAGCGGATGGAGGAGCTGCGACGCCGGATGGCGTCGGCAAAGGCGTGGGGCGTCGACGGCGTGAAGCTCGTCACACCGGCGGAGGTGAAGGAGCTCGTGCCGTTCATCGAGGAGTCGGTGATCATCGGCGGCTTCTACACGCCGTCGGTCGCGGTCGTCGACTCGCTCCGCTTCGGTACGATCATGCGCGAGCGCGCGCAGGAGCTCGGCGCGCAGGTCTTCCCGAACACCGAGGTGCTCGGCATCGACGTCGAGGACGGGCGCGTCAAGCGCGTACGCACCAACCGCGGCGACGTCGAGGCGGAGGTCGTCGTGATCGCCTGCGGCGTCTGGAGCCCCCGCATCGCGCAGATGGCCGGCGCGAGCATTCCGCTCACGCCCGCCGTGCACCAGATGATCGACGTCGGCCCGGTGCCACGCTTTCTCAGCTCGAAGAGCGCCATCGAGTTCCCGATCGTGCGCGACATGGACACGAACATGTACGAGCGCCAGGATGGGCAGGGGCTCGAGGTCGGCTCCTACGCGCACCGGCCGATCCTCCACGAGCCCGACGAGATCCCGTCGATCGAGGAGGCGTCGCTGACGCCGACCGAGCTGCCGTTCACCCAGGAGGACTTCGAGCTGCAGCTCGAGCACGCGCTCGAGCTCGTGCCGGAGATCCTCGGCGACGAGTCGGTGGGCATCAAGTACGCGATCAACGGCCTGCTCTCGCTGACGCCCGACGGATTGCCGCTGCTCGGTGAGACGCCCGAGGTGAAGGGCCTCTGGTCGGCCGCCGCGGTCTGGGTGAAGGAAGGCCCGGGCGTCGGCCGCGCGGTCGCCGAGTGGATGACGCGCGGCGAATCGGAGATCGACCTCCAGTCGTCCGACATCGCGCGCTTCTACGACGAGCAGAAGACGTCGGAGAACGTCAAGGCGCGTGCATCCGAGGGCTTCAACAAGACGTACGGGATCGTGCACCCGGCCGAGCAGTGGGCGTCGAGCCGCGGCGTTCGCGTGTCGCCGTTCCACGAGCGCGAGAAGCAGCTCGGCGCCGTGTTCTACGAGGCGGCGGCGTGGGAGCGACCGCACTGGTACGAGTCGAACGCGAAGCTCGTCGACGACTACGACGTGCAGCCACGCGAGCACGAGTGGGACGCGCGCTGGTGGTCGCCGAACATCAACGCCGAGCACCTCGCGATGCGCGAGCGTGCCGCGATGTTCGACCTGACGGCCTTCTCGATCTTCGACGTGAAGGGGCCGGGCGCGCTCGACGTCGTGCAGAAGGTCTCTGCGCGGCAGATGAACGTGCCGAGCGGTCGCGTGATCTACACGCCGGTGCTGACGCCGAGCGGCGGCTTCAAGTCGGACCTCACGATCATGAAGATGGATGACGAGACGTTCCGCGTCGTTACCGGCGGTGCGCACGGCATGGCCGACAAGAAGTGGTTCGCCGACCACCTGAATGGCGAGGCGCACATCGACGACCTGACGTCGAAGCAGACGACGATCGGCCTCTGGGGCCCGCGCGCCCGCGACATCCTCGCCTCGCTCACGAGCGACGACGTCTCGAACGAGGGCTTCCCGTTCAGCACCTGGAAGAACGTCGACATCGACGGCATGCAGGTGCTCGCCTCGCGCATCTCCTACGTCGGCGACCTCGGCTGGGAGCTGTACGTGCCGATGGCCGACGGGGAGAAGCTGTGGGACGCGGTCTGGGAGGCAGGGCAGGCGCATGGCATCGTCCCCGCCGGCATCGGCGTCTACGGCACGACCGGCCGGCTCGAGAAGGCGTACCGCGCGTTCGGCTTCGAGCTCGACGCCGACTACACCGTCGTCGAGGCCGACATGGCGTGGTGGAAGGTGAAGAACGAGGAGTTCGTCGGCAAGGAGGCACACGTCGCGCACCGCGCAGCCGAGCCGGTCGCGAGGCTCTGCACGCTGACGATCGACGACCACGTGTCGAAGAGCGGCATGAAGCGCTACCCGCTCGGGCGCGAGCCGATCGTGACGCCGGATGGCGCGCCGATCGTCGACGCGCACGGGCGTCGTTCGTACGTGACGAGCGCGGGGGCCGGGCCCTCGATCGGCAAGCACATCCTCATGAGCTACCTGCCGCCGGAGCACGCGGTGGAGGGCAAGCAGCTCGCGGTCGAGTACATGCACGAGCTCTATCCGGTCACGGTCGCGATCGTCGGCTCGAAGCCGCCCTTCGATCCCGAGAACGAGAGGATCCGCGCGTGAGGGTCCTCGTGTGCGTGAAGAGAGTCCCGATCACGGGGGGCAAGATGGTGCTCACCGCGGACGAGCAGGCGCTCGAGACGCGGCACCTCGGCTTCACGATCAGCCCGCACGAGGAGTGCGGGGTGGAGGAGGCGGTTCGGCTCGTGGAAGCGAACGGCGGCGAGACGGTCGTGCTCACGCTCGGCCCGGCCGAGGCGGAGGAGCAGCTGCGCGACTGCATGGCGATCGGCGCCGACCGCGGCATCCTGCTGAGGACCGACGGCGGCGACTGGGACGCCCAGTCGACGGCCGCTGCGATCGTCGACGCGATCCGGGGCGAGGAACCGTTCGACTTGATCCTGTTCGGCAACGAGTCGGCCGATACCGGGAACTATCAGGTCGGCATTCGCGTGGCGCACGCGCTCGGGCTGCCGGTCGTGAACGGCCTGAAGAAGATCGAGCTGCAGGGCGACCAGGTGCGGTGCGAGCGCGACGCCGGCGGTACGCGCGACGTGTACGTCGTGCCGACGCCGGCGGTGCTGAGCGTGCTCGAGGGCCTGAACCTGCCGCGCTACCCGTCGGTGCCCGGCCGGCTGCGCGCGAAGTCGAAGCCGCTCGCCGTCGTGGAGCTCGCGCGGCCCGAGCAGAAGCTCGAGAAGCTGCGCCTCGTCGTGCCGCCGGGCCAGGGCAAGCAGGCCGAGATTCTCGGCGAGGGCGCGGCCGCCGCGCCGAAGGTCGTCGAGCTCATGCAGCAGCTGGGCGTGGCATGAGCGTCCTCGTCTTCGTCGAGCCGGAGGACGAGCTCTCGCTGCAGGCGCTCGCCCTCGCCCGGACGCTCGGCGAGGTCCGGGCTGTCTCGATCGAGGGAGCGTACGCCCCGGCCGCGTGGGCTCAGGCGCTCGTCGAGGCGGCGACCGACGCGGAGGCGATCGTCGCCGCGGGCTCCGACCGCGGCAACGAGCTGCTTGCGCATGTTGCCGCGCGGCTCGACCAGCCGTTCGCGGCGAACGTCACTGCCGTTGCCGGCGACACGGTCACGCGGATTCGCTGGGGCGGCAGCCTCATCGAGGAGGCGCGCCTGCACGGCTCGCCGAGGATCCTGACCGTTGCGCCGCACACGCAGCCCGCGGCGGAGCCCGTCGCCGTCCAGCAGCTCTCGCTTGCCGCGGACGCAGACACGACGGTGCGCGTGCTCGAAACCGTTGCCGAGTCGTCGGGCGGTGTCTCGTTGCGTGACGCGAAGGTCGTCGTCAGCGGCGGCCGCGGGGTCGGCTCGTCGGAGGCATTCGCGATCATCGAGGAGCTCGCCGGGCTGCTCGGCGCGGCCGTGGGCTGCTCCCGGGTCGTGACGAGCGCCGGCTGGCGCCCGCACACCGACCAGGTCGGGCAGACGGGCACGAAGATCTCCGCCGACCTCTACGTCGCGTGCGGGATCAGCGGCGCGACGCAGCACATCGCAGGAGCGAAGGGCGCGAAGAAGATCCTCGCGATCAACTCCGATCCGGAGGCCCCGATCTTCTCGACCGCCGACTACGCCGTCGTCGGCGACCTGCACGAGATCGTGCCGGCGATCAGCGCCGAGCTGCGAAGGGTCCGCTCATAGGCGCACTCGTCCTCGGGGCACTGCTCCTGGTCGTCGGCAGCAGCACGCTCCTGCGCACGAAGTTCCTCGTCGAGCAGGTGCGCCGCGCGAAGCCGAACGACCGGCCCGCGGACGTCCCTGTCCGCGTCAAGAACGAGGTCGAGATCGTGCTCGGCCAGCGCAAGCTCCTGAAGCGGCTCGTGCCTGGGCTGGCGCACGCGTTCATCTTCTACGGCTTCGTCGTGCTCTTCCCGACGATCGTCATGGCGATGATCGCCGCCGTCGACAAGCATGCTGAGCTGCCCTGGCTCGGGCATCAAACGTGGTTCGGCTGGCTCGTCGACATCTTCGTCGCGATGGTGCTGATCGGCGTCGCGACGGCCGTCGTCATCCGCGCGGTCGTGCGCCCGACGCGGTTCGAGGGCTCGCACAGCGGCGATGCGTACGTGATCCTCGCCATGATCGCGGGCGTCGTGGCCACGCTCCTCTGCTGGCACGCGGCTGCGCACGCGCAGGGGCTGAACGACCACGTCGGGCCCCTCTCGGCGCTCCTGGCGAAGGCGTTCCCGAGCAGCGGACATGCCGAGCGCGTGTTCGTTTGGGCGCACCTTGCCTTCGTGCTCGGCTTCCTGCGGTATCTGCCGTCGTCGAAGCACCTGCACATCGCGACGGCCGCGGTGAACGTGTGGATGGGGCGGACCCGCGCGCCGGGACGGCTCGAGCCGCTCCGCTTCGACGTCCCCGACGATCAGATGCGGTTCGGCGTCGCGTCGATCTTCGACCTCACGAAGAAGGAGGTCATGGACGGCTTCTCGTGCACGGAATGCGGCCGCTGCCAGGACGCCTGCCCCGCGCACGCGACGGGCAAGCTGCTCAATCCGAAGCTCGTGATCATGGGTGTGCGCGACGCCGTCTTCGCGCAGAGCGACGCACCGATCCTCGGCAACACGATTCCCGAGGAGATGATC
The DNA here is from genome assembly GCA_025964535.1 of Actinomycetes bacterium. Classification (GTDB taxonomy): domain Bacteria; phylum Actinomycetota; class Thermoleophilia; order Gaiellales; family Gaiellaceae; genus Palsa-739. The sequence goes on from JAOPYX010000107.1 coordinate 6,657, forward strand.
TGGGATTGCGTGACGTGCGGCGCGTGCGTCGAGGCGTGCCCCGTGTCGATCGAGCACATCGACCACATCGTCGACCTGCGCCGGTCGCGCGTGATGGTCGACTCGCAGTTCCCGACGGAGGCGGAGCCGATGATGCGCGACATCGAGCGGACCGCGAACCCGTGGGGCAAGCCGCAGAACGAGCGCGCCGCATGGGCGGCCGAGCTCGGCGTGAAGATCCTCCAGCCGGGCGACCCCGCACCGGAGTACCTCTACTGGGTCGGCTGCGCGGCCTCGTTCGACGAGCGGGCGAAGAAGTCGGCGGAGTCGACCGCGAAGCTCCTCCAGAAAGCGGGCGTCGACTTTGCGATCCTCGGCCCGCGCGAGGCGTGTACCGGTGATCCGGCGCGGCGAATGGGCAACGAGTACGTCTTCCAGGAGTACGCCCAGCAAAACGTTGCCACGCTGAACGAGGCGCGGGTGCGGAAGATCGTCGCGAGCTGCCCGCATTGCTTCAACACGCTGGCGAACGAATACGGCGACTTCGGGGGCAACTATCAGGTGATGCACCACACCGAGCTGCTCTCACAGCTCGTCGACGAGGGCAAGCTGCAGCCTGTCGCGGGTACGCAGTCGATCACGTA
>JAOPYX010000130.1 GCA_025964535.1 Actinomycetes bacterium
CTGGATTGTCGCGCAATCTCGCCCGCGAACTCGGGCCCCGTGGGATCACCGTCAACACCGTCCAGCCGGGGCCGGTGGCCACCGACGCGAATCCCGACACCGGAGAGTTCGCCGACGCCGTGCGGTCGGCGACGGCGGTCGGCCACTACGGCCAACCCCGCGACATCGCCGATGCCGTGGCATTCCTGGCGCGGGCCGAGACACGGTTCGTCACCGGCGCGACCTGGAACGTCGACGGCGGCTATGCCCTCTGAGGCTTCCACTGTGTCGCCGAACCTACGGGGCCGACTCACAACGCACGGGCTCTCGCCGCTTCATGCCGAGTACTGCGAGTGGCCTATGGCAACGACCGACCCGCTGAATAGTCGGCCGACTGCTACGGAAGGCTCTTTGACGCCAAGCACAGGGGGCTAGGCACCGCACGCCGAACCGGTAGAGGTTCATCGCGGTGGCGAGCCCGGCGTGAGTGACTTCCCGTTGGACGGGACGATTGGGCGGGATGGATGAGCGAGAGGCTGATAACGACGTTCGCTCGTCATCCGAATCTGACGCCGTCCCCGAGACCAATGTTTTTCCGGTGATCGAGCGTCGCTACGAGCCGGCGCCGGATCTTCATGATCGGCTGCGACGCATCTACGCCCGGCTGAAGTTGCCTCCGCTTCCGTTCGAGCTCCGCAACGCGTGCGCCATCGGTTCATTCTCCTCGGATCGATCCACGAACGGAGGAGCCGGCATGTCCAACAATGGTGGAGAGCGGCGCGTGCGCGTAGAGCGTGGCATCTATCGGCAGGCGAACGGACGGTATGCGGTCTGCGTGATGGTCGAGGGACGGCCGCGTTTCCGCACCATTGGCGCGGTGACTCTTCCCGAGGCGCGCCACGAGCGGGAGCCGCTTCAGCTTGCTGCCGCCGACCGTGAGCTTCCACTCTCGCCGCGGATGACCTTCGAGGCTGTCGCGACTCGCTGGCTGGCCGAGTTCGAGGTGAAGGTCGCCGCGAGCGAGCGAACGCTCGATCTCTATCGCTCGCAGCTTCGCGTCCATTTGCTGCCTCGCCTCGGCCGTCACCGCATGGCGTTGCTCGGACCCGACGACGTCGCCGCGGTCGCGCGCGAGCTACAAGCCACCGGTCTCGCACCCTGGACAGTCAAGGGATTCTTGGCGCGCTCAGTTGTGTCTTCACGTATGCGCTCCGTCGTGGGTATATCGGCGCGCACCCGTTTTGGCGGCTCGAGCGTGACGAGCGGCCGCGTCCGCTGCGCTCCGAGCAACGAGCTCTCACCCGTGCCGAGCTCGTTCGCCTCTTCGCCGCCTGTCCACGCCGCTACCGGCCGCTCCTCGCAACCGGCCTCTACACCGGCATGCGCCTCTCCGAGGTGCTCGCGTTGAGTTGGAACGAAGTCGACTTCGCCGCCGGCGTCGTTCATGTCCGCCACCAGCTCGCGCGCGGACGGCGCGGCCTGCCACCCCGCCGCGTGCCACCGAAGACCGCGGCCTCGCTGCGCTCGATCCCGCTTCTCCCCCAACTGGCCGCCGTCCTGCGCGCGCACAAGCGCGGCTCGCCGTTCAAAGCCGGCGCTGACTACGTGTTCGCGACGAGCCGCGGCACGCCGCTTCTGCATCACAACGTCTCAAAGCGTGCGCTTCGCCGCGCAGCCACTGACGGAGGGCTCGACCGCGGCGAGCAGCGGCTGCGCTTCCACGACCTGCGCCACACCTTCGCCAGCCACCTGATCATCGACATCCGCCTCGACGTCGCTCAGGTCAGCCGCATCCTCGGCCACGCGCGGACGAGCATGACCCTCGACACCTACACCCATCTGTTCGAGCAGGCGGCGCACACCGCCGACGTACGCGCTCAGCTCGCCCGCAGCGAGTTCGCCAACCTGCTGACGCGAACACCGGAGCCTCAGCTCTTGGCAGCCAAGCACCTCCGTCGCACCCGCGCCCACGTGCAGCGGCCACGCACGGTCGATCCGCCGGTCCGTCGACGGGGTCGCGCCTGTGCGCCCACGGCGTTCGCTCCCGCCGCTCAGCGACGAGCAGCAGCAACCGACAGCGCGAGCGTTAACCGGCGAAGATTTCAGAAACGGGCTGCTCGGCCGAGCTGTGTTCGAAGCCAATCCTCGAGTCGATCTCGAGTGCGGCCGCGAGCCGCCCCAGCATCCGCCCCGACGTGCCGCGCTGGCCGCGCTCGATCCGCGCGATTGCGGCATCGCTTGTCCCCATCCGGCCGGCAAGTTCCTGTTGGGTGAATCCGAGCTCCGCGCGGCGGCCGATCACAACCCGGGCGAGCTGCTCGTAGGGCGCAGTCCGCTGCGACTCCTCGCGGTAGGCGGCGCGAGCGCGAGCCTGCGCGCGCTCGGCGACCGAAGAGCCCACCGGGCCTTCGTCTCTCCGCAGCTTGACCAAAACTTGACTAACCGATTTTGGTAGCCAAAGAGGCAACGACTGTTGCCTCTTTGCAGGTGAATCTATGGGCGGTACTGGGCTCGAAACCGGCGGGTCACTGATTCACTAGGTGCGATCTGGGCCGACTTTGAGCCGCTTTTGCAGAGGGTTCTTGTCGATGCTGAGGGTCGCCCGATCTCACTATCCGCTACCGGTCTTCACTCTGCGCTTGGACGGATTCGGGACATCTTCGCGAGCTCGGAGACGCCCGGTCGGGTAGTCGACGGGCTGCTTGGGGCGCTGGTCGAGTGGGCGTCGTCGCGGAAGCGGGA
>JAOPYX010000272.1 GCA_025964535.1 Actinomycetes bacterium
ATGCCGTCGACGGCGCGAAAGGCGTCGATGTCGGTCGTGTCGTCGCCGGCGACGAGCGCACGCGTCAAGCCGGCGCCCTCCAGCAGATGGCGCACCGCAGTTCCCTTGTTCGACCCGATCGGCGGCAGCACCTCGAGCACCTTGCGGCCGAAGCGCGCGATGAGACCTTCGTCGGTTGCGCGCGCCGCGATCTCCTCGAGCTCCCGCACGGCAGCACGTTCGTCGACCGCGTCGCGGTAGTGGAACGCGATCGTCAGCCCTTTCAGCTCGGTGTGCTGCGCGGACCAGGGAACGCTGGACGCGAAGTCGCGGATCGGCTGCCGCCACCGCTCCGCCTCGTGATCGAGCTCGAGGCCATGCGATCCGACGTACACCACGCCTTCGACACCGACGCGCGCGCGGACGTCGTCGCCGGAGCGGCCGCTCACGACGCCGACGAGCGCGTAGCGCGCTACGAGCCGCTCCAGCTCCTCCCGCGCGGCGGCGGGTGGGTACGCGTCCTCGGGCCTGGCGACGATCGGTGCCAGCACTCCGTCGAAGTCGAGGAAGATGCCAGCCTCACGGGGCGCGGACGTCAGGCGCGCGAGCAGTCCGTCGGCGGCCACTGGCCCTTAGCATAGGCCCGTGCTCGTGCGGCTGATCCTGATCGGGCTGACCGCGGGCTTCTTCAGCGCCCTCTTCGGCGTCGGCGGCGGCATCGTCATCGTGCCGCTGCTCCTTCTCGCCGGAAGCTGGGAGCTGCGCCCGGCGACCGCGACGTCGCTGGCCGCGATCGGCATCACCGCGACGGCAGGTGTGATCACCTACGTGGTGCACGGTCAGGTGCGACCGGCGTACGCGGCCCTCGTCGGCATCCCCGCCGCGTTCGGCGCGCTCGGCGGGACGGCACTGCAGCAGCGGCTGCCCGTCCGCACCCTTTCGTTCCTCTTCGCCGCGCTGCTCGCGGTAATCGCCGTGCGGATGCTCCTCCAATGACGACCTACGTCGTCGCGGCTGCGCTGGGCGTCGTGGCCGGCGTGCTCGCGGGTCTCTTCGGTGTCGGCGGCGGCATCCTCTTCGTTCCGATCCTCACGTGGATCGGGCTCTCGCAGCTGCATGCGGAGGCCTCGTCGCTGCTCGCGATCATCCCGACCGTGTTGGTCGGCGTCTGGCGGCAGCAGCGGTACGGGAACGTGCGCTGGCGGCCCGCGGTCATCCTGGGAGTCGCGTCGATCGCGGCGGCCGTCGGAGGCGCTCAGCTGGCCGTTTCCCTGCCCGAAGCCACGTTGCGCAAGCTGTTTGCGGTGCTGATGCTCGGTGTCGCCGCGCAGATCGGCTGGCGCGCCCACCGCCAGCAGCCATAATCCGGGCATGGCAGACCTCGAAGAGCTCTGGATCCCGCTCGTCGACGAGCCGCTCGGCTCGATCATCGAGCAGATCCAGCGCGAGAACCCGGAGATCGGCGAGCTGATCGAGTCGCCCCATCGGATCCTCGCGTTCCGGACGTTCGCGTACATCCGCTGCGGGCTGCTCCTCGGCCAGCTGCTCTTCGACAACGACGTTCCGGCCTACGACGGCTCGGAGAGCTGGATCGACTCGCTGCTCCGTGAGCCGGCGCATCACGAGGCCCTGACCCGTGAGGTGCGCGCTGTGGCGGAGGAGATCGCCGCCGACCCGAAGTACGCCGACGAGGGCCCGCTCGGCCCGGACGACGATGCGCGTGAGCGCTTCCGCGCCTTCGCCCGCGAGCACCTCGGCTCTTCCTAGCCCGGGGATTCGTCATCCCGCGCTTCGCCGATAATGAGGCCTGGTGCGACGCCTCCCGCTGATCCTCTACTCGGCCGCCGCGTGCGCGCTCGTTCTGGTGGCCGGCGCCTCGGAGAGCTCGGCCGAGCGGTCGGCCGGTGCAACCGCTCGCGCATGGGCGATCAAGGTGATCGTCCCCGGGCAGCCCGCCGCCGGAACGCGCGTGCTCACGGCGCCGAACGATGCTGTGGCGTTCGACGGTGCGTTCGCCTACCCGGCCGACGGATCGGTCGTGGCGGCGGCCTCCGTCACCACGTCCGTCTCGGCGTCGAGCGGCGCGCAGGCGGCGTCCGGCGCTTCGTCGCAGGTCACCTCGCTCTCGCTCTTCAAGGGTGAGATCACCGCCGCCACGGTCACGGGGGAGACGCACGCCCTCGCGAGCACAGCCAGCGCCTCCGGCGACACGGGCTTGACCGGGCTCACCACGCTCGTCGTGCTCGGCCAGCCCGTCACGCCGACGGCGAACCAGCAGATCCCGCTGGCCGACTGGGGCTATGCGATCGCGCTCGAGCAGAAGAGCCAGCGCTCCGACACGCCGACTCCCGGCTACCACGACTTCGTCACGGCGCTCGACGTGACCCTCACCGCCGACCACGGCGGCCTGCCGGCGGGAAGCGAGCTGCAGATCGGCTACGCGGAGGCCAACGCTCAGGCAAGTGAGGCTGCACCGCTGCCCGTGCCGCCGTCGTCGCCGACCATCGGCACCGGTGGTACCGGCAAGGTTCCCGGCGAGCCGAACAAGAACGGCCTGCCACCGCTGCACAGGAAGCCCCCGAACGTGACGCCGAAGCTGAGCGCCGCCGCTACCCCGGGCGGCTACGTGTTCCCCGTGTACGGCAACTCGTCGTTCATCGACACGTTCGGCGCCTTCCGCGGCGACGTCTCCGGCGGCTGGCATCACGGCGACGACATCTTCGCCGCGCTCGGCGCGCCGCTCCTCGCAGTCGCCCACGGCACGGTGTTCTCCGTCGGCTGGAACAGTGTCGGCGGCTGGCGTCTCTGGCTACGCGACGACCAGGGAAACGAGTTCTACTATGCGCACCTCTCGGCCTATTCGCCGCTCGCCGTCAACGGCGCGATCGTGCAGGCCGGCGACGTGCTCGGCTTCGTCGGCAGCTCGGGCGACGCCGAGGGAACGCCGTACCACGTCCATTTCGAGGTGCACCCTGTCGGCCTGCTCGGGCTCGGCTACGACGGTGCCGTCGACCCGACGACGTATCTGCTGAGCTGGGAGCGCTTGAAGGACGTGCGCTTCGACGCAGTCTCCGGCTGGACCCCGGCGTCAGGTGCGGGCAACGCACCGAAGGCAGGCGCGATCCTCTTGCAGTCGTCGGACATCTCGAGCGCGAGTGGTCTCGATCCGGAGTCGATCGACCGCGCGCTGTCGTCCAAGGCGACGGAAGGTGACGGAGGGCTACTGCTCCCGCAGGCGCAGCAACCCTCCGCGAAGTCCGTCGTCAGTCCGTCGCGCTAGTTGCTCGCCGAGCCGTTTCCGCCGCCGCCACCCTTGTACGTGAAGTCGTCGCCGCCGCCGAGCACGCGGTCGGAGAGCCACTTCCTCGTCTGGGAGC
>JAOPYX010000210.1 GCA_025964535.1 Actinomycetes bacterium
CGGGACAGCCACGGCGCCGTTCTGGCCGCTGCCGAAGCGGCACGTGCTGCGCCGCCCGGACCCGAATCGCCCCGGGCGGTCGACGTCCTGCTCGACGGGCTCGCGCTGCGGGTGACCGAGGGATACGCAGCGGCCGCGCCGACGCTGACCCGAGCGCTCGAGCTGGTTCTCGCACCGGGGGCCGGAATCGACGAAGCCGGCCGCTGGCTGTGGCTTGCAGGTGCGAGGCCCAGCTCCGCGATCGCCGTCGAGCTGTGGGACGCGGAGTCGTGGCATTTCTTGGCCGCTCGCCAGGCACAGGTCGCCCGCGATGCAGGCGCCCTCGTTCAGTTGCGTCTCGCGCTCAACTTCATGGCCGGAACCCACCTTCTCGCAGGCGAGCTGACCACGGCGGCGTCGATGGTCGAAGAAGATCGCCTGGTCGCGGAGGCGACCGGCAACGCGCCGATCACGTACACAGAAATGATGCTCGCCGCTTGGCGCGGCGAGGAGGTTCGGACGTCGGAGCTGATCGAGACGACCGTGCGGGAGGCGGGCGCACTCGGTGTGGGCAGGTTCGTGATCCTCGCGAGCTACGCGAGCGCGGTCCTCTACAACGGCCTCGGTCGCCACGACGTCGCGTGCGACGCTGCGTGGCGCGTGTTCGAGCGCGATCTGGTGGGGCTCGGCCCCTTGGTCGTTCCAGAGCTGGCCGAGGCCGCGTCCAGGACCGGCGATGTCGGGCTCCTCCGCGTCGCACGCGACTGGCTGTCCGAACGCACGCGTGCGACCCCCACCGACTGGGCGCTCGGGATCGAGGCGCGGGTCCAGGCCCTGCTGAGCGAGGGCGACGTCGCCGAGCGCTTGTACTGGGAGTCGATCGAGTGCCTGGGCCGTACCCGCGTGCGTGTGCAGCTCGCCCGTGCGCATCTTCTCTACGGCGAGTGGCTTCGCCGCGAAAAGCGACGAGTCGATGCGCGTGAGCAGCTGCGCACTGCGCACGACATGCTGGCGGCGATGGGAGTCGAGGCGTTCGCCGAGCGGGCCAGGCGCGAGCTCTTGGCCACCGGCGAGACGGCCCGCAAGCGCACGGTGGAAACGCGAGACGACCTGACCGCACAGGAGACGCAGATCGCGCGTCTCGCCCGCGACGGGCTTTCGAACCCCGAGATCGGCACGAGGCTGTTCATCAGTCCGCGCACGGTCAAGTACCACTTGCGCAAGGTCTTCATCAAGCTCGACATCCAGTCGCGCAGCCAGCTCGATCGCGTCCTGCCCCGCGAGTCGGCCGGCGTCCGGCCGCTCTAGGTATGTCCGAAGCCCGGACGGGGCGCGTGTCGCACGCCGAGGCTGCCGGCGTCCTGGCGACGCGAGACCCGGTCCTCGCCGACTTGATCGCGGCCGGAGGCCCGATTCGCATCGGTCGGCGCACGGGGTCGCATTTCGCCGGGCTCGTCGAAGCGATCGTCTACCAGCAGCTCGCCGGGGCAGCCGCGAAAGCGATCCACGGTCGTCTGGTCGCTGCGCTTCAGGACGACGTCGAGCCCGAGGCGCTCCTGGCGCTCTCGGACGAGACGCTCCGAACGGTCGGCCTGTCCACGAACAAGGCTCGCTCGCTGCGCGACCTCGCGAGCAAGGTGCTCGACGGGACGGTCGTCCTGGCGCCGCGCGGTCTATCGCGCCAGCCGGACGAGGAGGTCATCGCCAGGCTCTCGACCGTTCGCGGCATCGGGCCGTGGACGGCGCAGATGTTCCTCATCTTCCGGCTCCGGCGTCTCGACGTCTGGCCAGTTGGCGACTTCGGGGTTCGCCAGGGCTACGGCCTCGCGTGGAAGGTCCCGATGCCGACCGCGCGCGAGCTCGAACCGCTCGGCGAGCCGTACCGCCCCTACCGCACCGTCGTCGCCTGGTACTGCTGGCGCGCAGTCGAGCTGTACGCGGGCGCCGCCGACAGCGCGCTCACCCGCTAGCGCGCTGGCCCACTGCACTGTCCCCTGGCGGATGCGAGCGCCGTCGGCGCGAGTGACACTCGCCGGGATGCAGTCACGAGCTACGCCATGAGCATCTGGTCGAACACGCCGATCAAGACGCAATTTCGGACGATCGACGGTTTGTCGATCCGCTTCGCCGAGAGCGACGATCGCGACGACCACGCCCTCTTGCTGAGCCCATGGCCGGAGAGCCTGCTCGCGTTCGAGCAGATGTGGGCGCGGCTCGCCGAGCACACGCATCTGGTGGCGATCGACCTACCGGGATTCGGTCATTCCCAGCGTCGCGATGCACTGCTCTCCCCGCGGGCGATGGGCGAGTTCGTCATCCGCGTCGCCGACACGTTCGGGCTCGAGCACCCGCATGTGATCGGCCCCGACGTCGGCACCGGGGCGTCGCTCTTCGCCGCGTCCTCGCATCCCGGTCGGTTGCGCAGCCTCGTCGTCGGGAGCGGCGGGTCGGCGTTCCCGCTCGAGCTGGGCTCTGTGCTCGAGGAGTGGGTCGAAGCGCCCGACCTCGAGCGGTACCGCAACGGCGACCCGCGACAGATCGTCGCCGGTGCACTGACCGGCATCGAGCGGTACACGCTTCCCGACTTCGTCCGTGAGGACTACCTCTCCGCCTACGAGGGCGACCGCTTTGTCGAGTCGATGCGCTATGTGCGCATGTACCCGACGGAGCTCCCGGCTCTCCGCGATCTGCTGCCGGGGATACAAACTCCGGTGCAGATCATCGCCGGCGAACGAGACCGTGCCGTGCCGGTGGTCAACGGCACGTTCCTGCAGGAGCGGCTACCAAACAGCCGCCTCGACATCATCGACGCGGGCCACTTCGGGTGGGAGGACGCCGCGGATGAGTACGCGTCGCTCGTGACGAGCTGGTGGCGCGGAGGCTACGCGACCGCCGGACCCGCCGCAGCATGCTGATCGAGCTCGATCAGCCGGCATCGCCGCCTCGCTGAGCTCGACGAAACTAGCCGCGCGCGAAGATGAGTCCAACCGCCGTCAGGCCCAGCGCCCCCGCGATCGGTGCCATCTCGAGCCGCGACGCGCGCCGGTTGAGGATCGTCCGGCGCTTTCCGGCCGACAACACCGAGCCGAGCGAGCCAGCGGAAAGCAGCGACGAGGCCGAGCCCGCCGAGCCGACCGAGAATGCCGAGGCGATGGAGCCGACTGAGCCGATGGAGAGGATGGAGCCGCAGGAGCCGACCGAGAGGATGGAGCCATCGGAACCGACCGAGAGGATCGAATCCCGGGAGGCGTAGGAGAGCATCGAGTTCTTCATGGCCGTGACGTGCCCATCGGGGATGGCCTTAATCGTCGCTCGATCGTGTGCGGAGCGTACGGCGAGACGGTTCTCGCGGCTTGGTGTGAGCGCCGATACCTCGTTGTGTGTCGCACAAGCGGGGAGTGGAAATCAGGCGGCCAGTGCTCGGGCTGCTGTCCGACGAAGGAGGATGACCTTGACGGGAAAGAGCGACTTCACCGATGAGGAGTGGAAGCTCGTCTTGGAGGGACCGCCAACTGCCGGAATGATCGTCATGACGGCCGAAGGCGGTGGCACGTTTCGGGAAACGTGGGCGCTTGCGCAGGTCTACACAGAGGCGCGCAAGCAGCAGGGCGAGAGCGAGTTGCTGGACGCGATCGT
>JAOPYX010000276.1 GCA_025964535.1 Actinomycetes bacterium
GTGTTCGTGATGCCGGCGCCGGCGAGGACTGCGAAGCTGTTGGCTGTCCCGAGCGATACGGCGGTGGGCGCCGCGGCGGCACCGCTCACGAGCGTGAGCAGCAAGCCGAGCACGAACAGTGCGGATAAGCCTGTCGCCCACGCGACGCGGGAGCGAATGCGCCGTGTGCCAGCACGGCGCGTGAAGATCGAATCCATATGAGGTCTCCTCAACGTGAGAGCTTCTGCCGACAGGACGTGCGTCGGCGAGCGTGCTCCGACCTGCTCTGCTGAGGGCGGACTCTCGCGGCGCCGTCGTGAAGAGGTGGCCGCGGGGAGAGAACGGCGCCGGTGGTTGAGGCGCCGCGCGAGAAGTCTAGCCGGTCAAGCGCTAGGCCGCGGGCGGCGGATCCTGCGGCAGCAGTAGCAGGTGGCTGTCGACGATCGCCGTGGCCACGTCGGCGAGCTTCTGGCCGTTGTGCTGGGAGTGCTCGCGCAGCTTCGCGAACGCCTTGTCGGCGTCGATCCCGTTGCGGGCCATCAGGATGCCCTTCGCCTGCTCGATCACGGCTCGGCGCCCGAACGCTCCCTGCAGGTTGTGGTACTCCGTGAAGCGCTGCAGGGTGATGTCGATGGCGCTCTGCAGCTCGTCCGGGGTCGTGTCGACGATGTAGGCGAAGACGCCGCGCTTGGCTGCCTCGCGGACGTACCCCGGCTCTTCGGCGGTGAGGAGCGCGATCACGGGGCAGGCGGATTCGCGGACGATCCGCTCGATCAGATCGAGCGCGTGCTGCGAGGAGAGGCCCAGGCCGACGAGGGCTACGTCCGGATGCTCTCGGGCCGTCACGGCACCGACCTCTTCGACCTCGATCTCCCGGGCGATCACCTCGTGTCCGAGACCGGAGACGACTTGGGCCAGCAGCTCGAGCCGATCTCGGCGCTCATTTGCGATCAGGACGCGCAGGTGCTGAATCTCGTTCTCGGCCAATGACTACCTACCTCGCAACAACAGACGGGGATCTCGATACGTTCGCGGTGCGATGATAATGCGTCGCCACGCGGCAGCGGCAAGCTCGTCGCCCTCGGCCGGCTGCCGGTGCCAGGTGCGTCAGGCGGTGGCCGTGCGCAACGGCCCGCTCGCCCGGCGCGGCTCGAAGCCGGCCTCGCTCACCGCCGCGTTCCACGTCCCAAATAGGCGCCGCACCGTCGCGGCGGACGGATGCGAGCGGTCGGCACGCCGCCACTGCTCGAGGCTCGGCTGCCGTCCGTGCGCCTCGTGCCAGCGGCGCATCGCATCGAGTGTTGCGTGTCGCGACCAGCGGACGAGCGTGCTCTCGCGGGGCGCGACCGGCGGCGCGTCCCCGCCGCGCGCCTCGCCGGGACGGCGCGGCCGCAAGCCCGCAGCCTTCACGCCGCGGTTCCAGGAGCCGAAGACCTGCCGCACCGTGCTGACGGACGGATGGTCGGGGCCGGCCCGTCGCCACTCGTCGACGGTGGGGGAGCAGAGGTACCGGCGGTTCCAGAGCTCGAACGCGTAGACGATCGTCTCGCTGTTCCAGCGAAAGCCGTCTCGGGGGCCGGGCTTCATGCGCTTCCCGCCGCGCCGACCGCTGCGACGGCATCCGGCGCATCGCCGGCCGAGAGCCAGGCGTCGACGGCGCTCGCACAGCGGCGGCCCTCGTCGATCGCCCACACGATCAGCGACTGGCCACGTCGCGCATCGCCGGCTGCGAACACGCCCCGCACCGACGTCGCGAACGCCGGGGCCGCTGCGTTGCTGCGCGCGTCGCGCTCGACGCCGAGCGCCTCGAGCAGCTGCTGTTCCGGGCCCAAGAAGCCCATCGCGAGCAGCACGAGATCGGCCGGGCGCGTCTCCTCGGTGCCGGGCACCGCGTCGAACGGCGGCACACCGCTGTTCTGCACCCAGTGGATGCGCTCGACGTGCCCCTCGCCGGAGAGGCCTGTCGTCGAGACGGCGAAGCTGCGCTCGCCGCCCTCCTTCAGGGCGTACGAGGTGCGCAGCTTCATCGGCCAGAGCGGCCAGGGCGTGAGATCGTCGGGCCGGTGCGCAGGCGGCTCGCCGAGCAGCTCGATCTGCGTGACGGACGCGGCGCCTTCGCGGTGCGCGCTCGCGACGCAGTCGGCGCCGGTGTCGCCGCCGCCGATCACGATCACGTGCTTGCCGGCCGCCGTCAGTGCGGGCTTCGCGGAGCCCGCCACGTCGCGGTTGCGCCCATAGAGGTAGTCCATCGCGAAGTGCACGCCGTCGAGCTCGCGGCCGGGCACAGGCAAGTCGCGGGGAACGCGCGAGCCCGTCGCGAGCACCACCGCGTCGTAGCTCTCGAGTAGTTCGGCCGCTTCGATGTCGACGCCGACCTCGACGCCGTAGCGGAACTCGACGCCCTCGTCGGCGAGCTGGCGCAGGCGCCGCTCGATGACCGTCTTCTCGATCTTGAAGTCGGGAACGCCGAAGCGTAGGAGGCCGCCACCGGTCTCGTCGCGCTCGAAGAGGGTCACCGCGTGCCCAAGGCGATTGAGCTGCTGTGCGGCTGCGAGGCCGGACGGGCCCGAGCCGACGACCGCGATGCTGCGCCCGGTGCGCTCGCGCGGCGGCTGCGCGACGATCCAGCCCTCCTCCCATGCGCGATCGACGATCGCGAGCTCGATTTGCTTGATCGTCACCGCGTTGCCCTCGTCGATCTCGAGCACGCATGCGGCCTCGCACGGGGCGGGGCAGAGGCGGCCGGTGAACTCGGGGAAGTTGTTCGTGCGGTGAAGCTGCTCGATCGCCTCCTCGAACCGCTCGCGGTAGACGAGGTCGTTCCAGTCGGGGATCAGATTGCCGAGCGGGCAGCCGTGGTGGCAGAACGGCACGCCGCACTCCATGCAGCGTGCGCCCTGCTCCTTCAGCTCCACGAGCGGCAGCAGCTTCACGAACTCGCGATGGTCGCCGACGCGCTCGCCGGGAGCGCGCTCGGGCGTGTCCGCGCGGGTGATCTTCAGGAAGGCGCCGAGTTCGCCCATCAGGCCACGCCCGCCTCTTCGGTCTCGCGCGTGTAGAAGCCGTCGCCGCCGGTCGATACGACGCCGGCCTCGAGTGCGCGGCGATAGTCGTTCGGCATCACCTTGACGAAGGACTGGAGCGCGCGTGGCCAGTCCGCGAGCAGGCGCGCCGCAACGGGTGAGCCCGTGCGCTCTCCGTGCTCCTCGACGAGCGCGCGCAGCCTTGCTGCGTCTTCGGCCTCGAGCGTCTCGAGCGCGACGAGTTGCGTGTTGCAGCGCTTCTCGAACGTGCTGTCTTCGTCGAGCACATAGGCGATGCCGCCGCTCATGCCGGCCGCGAAGTTCCGGCCGGTACGCCCGAGCACCGCGACGATCCCCCCCGTCATGTACTCGCAAGCATGGTCGCCGACACCCTCGACGACCGCGCTCGCGCCGGAGTTCCGGACGGCGAAGCGCTCGCCCGCGAGCCCGCGGAAGAACGCGCGGCCCGCCGTCGCGCCGTAGAGGATCGTGTTGCCGGCGATGACGTTCTCCTCGGCGACGAAGCCGGCGCCGTCGGGCGGTCGCAGCGAGAGCACCCCGCCGGAGAGGCCCTTGCCGACGTAGTCGTTCGCGTCGCCGACGAGCGTCAACTCGACGCCGGGCGCGAGCCAGGCGCCGAACGACTGGCCGGCAGAGCCGCGGAGCGTGAAGCGGATCGTGCCCTCGGGCAAGCCGGTGCCGCCGTGCTCGCGCGTGATCGCGTGGGAGAGCAGCCCGCCGACCGTGCGGTTGACGTTCGCCACCGTGAACTCACCCTCCGTCAGGACGCCGCCGTGGATCGCGTGGCGCGCGGCCTCGATGAGGCGCCAGTCGAGTGCGTCTTCGAGCGCCGGAGCCTGTGCCTGCGTCCGCCGGCGCGGCCGGCCAGCATCGATGTCGGGAGAGTGGAGGATCGCGGAGAGGTCGACGCCGCGCGCCCGCCACGTCGACACCGCTTCGTCGGGATCGAGCAGGTCGACGCGGCCCACGAGATCGTCGAAGCGCGCGATGCCGAGCTGCGCCATGATCGTGCGCGCTTCCTCGGCGACGTAGAAGAGGAAGTTGACGATGTGCTCCGGCTTGCCCGTGAAGCGCTTGCGCAGCTCGGGATCCTGCGTCGCGATGCCGACCGGGCAGGTGTTGAGGTGGCAGGCGCGCATCATCACGCAGCCGGCCGCGATCAGCGGCGCCGTGGCGAAGCCCATCTCGTCGGCGCCGAGCAGCGCGGCGATCACGACGTCGCGGCCGGTCTTCAGCTGCCCGTCGGTCTGGACCCAGATGCGCGAGCGCAGGTCGTTCAGGAGCAGCGTCTGCTGCGTCTCGGCGAGCCCGATCTCCCACGGGATCCCCGCGTGCAGGATCGAGGAGAGCGGCGCGGCGCCGGTACCGCCCTCATGGCCGGAGATGAGCACATGGTCGGCACCCGCCTTCGCCACGCCCGCTGCGACTGTCCCGACCCCGACCTCGGCGACGAGCTTCACGGAGATGCGCGCTTCCGGGTTCGCACAGCGCAGGTCGTAGATGAGCTGCTTGAGATCCTCGATCGAGTAGATGTCGTGATGCGGCGGCGGCGAGATCAGCCCGACGCCGGGCGTCGTGAGGCGCACGCTCGCGATGTAGCGGTCGACCTTGTGGCCGGGCAGCTGCCCGCCCTCACCGGGCTTCGCGCCCTGCGCCATCTTGATCTGGAGCTCGTCGGCGTTCGTGAGGTAGTTGATGTTCACGCCGAAGCGGCCGGACGCGACCTGCTTGATCTTCGAGCGCCGGTCGTCGGTGAACCGCACCGGGTCCTCGCCGCCCTCGCCCGTGTTCGACCGCCCGCCGATGCTGTTCATCGCGCGCGCGAGCGTCTCGTGCGCCTCGCGCGAGATCGACCCGAGCGACATGGCGCCGGTGGAGAAGCGCTTGACGATCTCGCTCGCGGGCTCGACGTCCTCGAG
>JAOPYX010000280.1 GCA_025964535.1 Actinomycetes bacterium
CCGCAGCCGGACGGGCCGAGCAGCGTAAAGAGCTCACCCTCCTCGACGCGGAAGCTCACGTCATCGAGCGCTCGCTGCTCGCCGAACTGCTTGACCAGGTTCTCGACGTGGATCTCAGGCATCGTGACCTCCCGCCACGCCGATCTTGAACAGCCGCGCGCCGATCGCGAGCACGACCACCGTCACTGCGACCTGCACCATCGCGAGGGCCGCGACAGGGCCGACCATTCCCTGGATGAAGCTGGACAGCATCGTCGTGCCGATCACCTCGTTCCCGGGCTTCACGAGGAAGAGCGCGGGGTCGTAGTCGTTGAGGATCTCGACGAACATGAGGATGAACGACGCGAACAGCGCGGGACGAAGCAGCGGCAGCACGATGCTGCGACAGGTTCGCCACCAGCTCGCGCCGACGGAGCGGCCCGCGCGGTCGAGCTCCTCGCCGATGCGTGCGAGCGTCGGATACATCACGACGTATGCGAACGGCAGGTTGCGAATGCAGAACGCGAGCATGATCCCCCAGATGCTCTGGCGGAAGAAGTCGCCGAGCGCACCGGTGACGAGGAACGTCCAGAAGAAGCCGATGCCGATGATCAGGCCGGGAATCGCGCGTGGATAGAGGATCACGACCGGCAGCGTCTTGCGCAACGGGAAGCGAGACCGGTGTGCAACGAGCGTCGCGAGCGCGACCAGCGCGGTCGTGACGATCGCGCCGACGAGCGCCAGCAGCGCACTGTGCTCGATCGAGCGCAGGAACTCGCCCTGTCCGAGCATCCGCCAGTGGTCCCACGTGAGCATGTGCCAGGGCGCGATCAGAGGAGTGAGCACGACCACGACGGACATCAGCGCGAGGCCGAGCACCGGGATCAGCGTGCTGAACAGGAGGTAGAGCGAGACAGCGGCCGCGAGCGGCCAGCGCCAGCGGCGCAACGACAGGAGCGCGGTGCGGCCCGCTCGGCCGGCGACGGAGACGTACCGGGCCTCCGCACCGAGCATCCGGTTCCGCAGCAGTAGTAGGCCCGTCGCGACGACGAGCAGCAGCATCGCACCGGCACTGACCGACCCCGGATCGGGATTCGCCGCGTTCGTCCAGGTGAGGTAGAGGTAGCTGGAGAGAAACTTGATGTTCCGCGGCGTGCCGAGAAGCAGCGGGATCCCGAGCGACGCGATCGCGAGGGTGAAGATCAGCGTTCCCGAGTTGAGCAGCGCGGGGCGCAACATCGGGATCGTCACCTTGCGGAGCACCCGCAGCGGCGAGGCGCCGGCGCTTCGCGCGGCGTCCTCGAGCGACGAGTCGGCGCGTGCGAGCGACGCCTCACATGTCATGAACGCGACCGGAAGCAGGCGCGCCGCCTCGATGAGCGCCATCCCCGGAATCGTGTCGATCGCGAGTGAGCCGATGTGCAGCCGCTGCGAGAAGAGGTTCGTGAGGTAGCCGCCGGGGCCCCAGACGACGATCCACCCCAGCACGACGCCCAGCGACGGCAGCAGGAGGGGCAGGAGTGTCAGGCGGCCGAAGAAGTTGCGGCCCGGCATGTCGGTGCGCGCCACGAGGATCGCGACGGCCGCGCCCGCGACGACGGCCATGATCGTGGAGAGCGCTGCGTACTGGAGCGTGTTCCACGCCGCGTGCCAGAACTCCGTGTCGCTGAAGAGCTGCCGGTATGGGTCGGCCGTGAGCATCCCGCCCGCCTCGTACAGCGGACGATCGCGGAACGACGCGTAGAGCAGCGGCAGGAAGGGCCCGAGCACGAGCGCGACCACGACCGCCCACGTGAGCCATTGGAGCGCACCGGCGGTCGGCCAGGAGCGGCCGCGCCGGGGCGTGATGGTCTCGTGAGCGGTCGTGGTCATCGACGCGTCGTCAGTGCGTTAGCCGAAGATCCCGTGCCACTGCTTCGTGAACGCCGGGCGGGCGTTGACGAACTTCTGCGTGAAGCCGGGGAGATACACGTTCTTCGCACCGACCTTCGCGTACACGTCGGCCAGCGTGTTCGTGCAGCCGGCCGGCGTGAAGCCCGTGCGGAACGCGGTGAACCCGGCGTCGCAGATCGCCTGCTGGCCGGCGGTCGAGTAGACGAAGTTCAGGAACAGCTTCGCCGAGGCGGGGCTCTGTGCCTTCGCCGTCACCGCAATGCCGCGGGGAACGAGCGCCTCGCCGTCATTCACGTACGTCCAGTCGAGGAGCTGCTGATACTGCGCGTTGCTCTTGAGCGTGAAGCGGGCCGTCGGCGACGTGAGGTACGCCGCAACCGCGCCGCCCTGCGCCACGAGCTGGAGCTGGCCGCCGACGCCGGTCTGCGGGGTGAGCCGCTTGCCGATCGCCTGGAAGTTGCTCCATCCCTTCAGCTGCGCGTAGCCGTAGAGGCCCGTGTAGCCGAACGTGTTGTCGACGGTGTAGCCCGTGACCTTGTTGTACGTCTGCGGGTCGTTCGCGATCTCACCGACGCCGCTCGGAACCTTGCCCTTCAGAAGCAGCTTGTTGTAGACGATGATCGTCGGGTCGGGCGACATGATGTAGATCCCCTTGAACTGCTTCGCGAACTTGGGGAACTTGTCGATGCCCACCGGCGTGAACGTCTTCATCGCATAGCCCTTGCGTGAGGCGTAGACCCAGAGGTTCGGTGCGCTCGCGATGAGGATGTCGGCCGTACGCACGCCCTGTGCGGCCTCCGATGCGTACTTCGAGAAGATCGTGTTGTCGTCGAGGTCGTACGACGTCACCGTGATCCACGGGTAGGCCGCCTTGAACTTGTCCGCGAGTGCGTTGAAGTTCGCGGTCGGCGGGTTCCCGTAGAACACGAGGCCCTGCTCTTTCTTCGACTGGGCGATCAGCGGATCGGTCGCCTGCTTTGCAGCGCTCGCAGTGCCGGCGACGAGTGCCGAGGCGATGACCGCGATCAGTGCGACGGCGGCCACCGAGGCCGTCCGCACCCTGGAAAACGAGATCACTGCGTCCCTCCCTTGGGTTCACATCGAGCCGCAACGTCGCGACTCGCATGGCGCGGGAGTGTGCGTGGGCGGGGAGGCCGCGTCGAGGATTGCGGCCGTTTGGGCGCTTTCGTCCCTTCCGGCGCTTTTGTCCTTTGTGTCCACGGAGGGGCTCAACGCGGCGTCCTACAATCCGCCCGTGCAAGCGGGACGGCGACGCGTCTGGAGGCTGCCGCGTCTCTCGACGCAGATCCTCCTTCTCCAGGGGGCGATCATCGTCCTGACGGTCGGCGCCGGGCTCGTCGTCTCCCTGTTGCAGGCGCGAAGCCAGATCGACCGGCAGGCGGGCCAGCAGTCGCTCGCGATCGCCCGCACGGTCAGCTCGATTCCCGAGATTCGCGACGCGTTCGGGAAGCCGCATCCCGAGCGGATCATCGACCCGATCGCCGATCGGATCATCGGCCGGACGAACGCCGCGTTCATCGTCGTCGCGAACAGGCAGGGCATCCGCTCCTCGCACCCCGACAAGACCAAGATCGGCCAGCAGATCTCGACCGATCCGAGCGTCGCGCTCTCCGGCAAGGAGTTCGTCGGCGTCCAGACCGGCACGCTCGGCCGATCGATGCGCGCGAAGGTCCCGCTCTACGACGCGCACGGACGGGTGATCGGGCTCGTTTCTGTCGGCGTCCTCGAGAGCGCCGTCAGCGCCAAACTGCGGTCCGATCTGCCGGTCGTGCTCATTCCGCCGTTGCTCGGGCTACTGCTCGGCGTCATCGGCTCGGTCCTGCTCGCACGGCGCATCAAGCGGCAGACGTTCGGCCTCGAGCCGAACGAGATCGCAACGCTGCTCGAGCAGCGCGAGGCCGTTCTGCACGGCATCCGCGAGGGCACGATCGCAACCGATCGCCACGGGCGGATCACGCTCGTGAACGACGAGGCACGGCGCCTGCTCGGGCTCGACGACGACGCCGTGGGGCGCACCCTCACGGACGTGGTGCCAGAAGGGCACGTGCGCGAGGTGATGGCCGGCAATGTCACCGAGCCGGACCAGGTCGTCCTCGTGAACGACCAGGTGCTCGTGGTCAACCGCGTCACCGTCTCGGTGCGCGGGAAGGCAATCGGCGCCGTCGTCACGCTTCGCGATCGAACCGAGCTCGAGCGGCTGCTGCGCGAGC
>JAOPYX010000279.1 GCA_025964535.1 Actinomycetes bacterium
ACGCGAGACGGGAGCATTGGTGGCGGCTGCGCAGGCCGGCGACCAGGACGCGTTCGCTGCCCTGACGGGGCGGTACCGGCGCGAGATCCAGGTGCACTGCTACCGCATGCTCGGGTCGATCGAGGACGCCGAGGACGCCGTCCAGGAAACGCTGCTCCGGGCGTGGCGCAAGCGGGAGACCTTCGGAGCTCGATCGACGTTCCGAGCATGGCTCTACGGGATCGCGACCAATACCTGTCTCGACGCGCTCGAGCGGCGGTCGCGCCGGTTCATGCCGCCCGACGTTGCGCTCGCCGCCGACCCTCTGGCGATTCCGGCGCCCGCGAGCGAGATCCCATGGCTCGAGCCGTACCCGGATCGGCTGCTGGAGCAGGTCGCAGACGACGGGCTCGGGCCGGACGAGACGTATGTCGCCCGCGAGACGATCGAGCTCGCCTTTCTCGCCGCGATCCAGCATCTTCCGCCGCGGCAGCGTGCGGTCCTGATTCTCCGCGACGTGCTCGGCTGGAGCGCACGCGAGACCGCGGAGATGGTCGGCACGAGCGTGATCGCCGGCAACAGCGCGCTGCAACGGGGCCGCGAGACGCTCAAGCAGCACCTGCCCGAGCGCCGCACCGAATGGACGAAGACGCGAACACCCGACGCGGATGAACAGTTGCTGCTCGAACGGTATTTGGACGCCTGGAGCCGAATGGACGTCGACGCGCTCGTCGCCTTGCTCGCCGACGACGCACGACTCGCGATGCCACCCACGCCGGCTTGGTACTCGGGACGCGAGGCGATCGCCGCGTTCTTCGCCAACCTCCCGTTCAGGCCGGCCGCCCGACGGCACTTCCACGTTCCGACACGCGCGAACCGGCAACCCGCGTTCGCCGTCTTCCTGGCCGGCGATCCCGGCGCCGCGCCGAGGCCGTTCGCGATCGAGGTGCTCCGTCTCGAGAACGGCCTCATCGCCGAGATCGACATCTTCCTTCAGCCCGCGCTGTTCGAGCACTTCGCGGTCACTGCGCCGGCATGACCGAGCCCGGCGAGCTCGACGTCGACCGCCTTCTGCGGCAGGCGAAGAGCCGGTTCGGCACACGGGTCGTCGAGCTGGCTCCGAACTGCGTCCTTCTCTACGACACGGCGAGCTGGCATGACGCGCTCGTCTTCGTCACCGACGGCGAGATCGAAGTCGAGTGCGCACGCGGTGAACGCCGGCGCTTCTCCAGCGGGGCGATCCTCTGCCTCGCGCCGCTGTCGGTGCGGTGGCTTCGCAACACCGGCGAGGTTCCCGCGCGGCTCGTCGCGATCTGGAGGCATGCAGCGCGCGACCGGTGAGTTCTTCGAGATCGCACCGTCACATAGACGACGACTTCGATCTCGAGCAGGAGGGCTTACACGTGACCGCTGTAATAGAACTTCCGAGGACCGCGACACCCGTGCACCGCTGGAGGGCGTTTGCCGTGCTGGCGGTCGCGTACTTCATGACCATCGTCGACCTGACGATCGTGAACGTCGCACTGCCGACAATCGGCCGCAAGCTGCACTTCTCCGAAGCGAACCTGCAGTGGATCGTGACCGTCTACGGCGTGTCCTTCGGCGGGTTCCTCCTGCTCGGCGGACGCGCAGCCGACCTGCTCGGACGGCGACGTGTGCTCATGGTCGGCCTGGCCATCTTCACGGTGGCGTCGCTCGCCTGCGGACTCGCCACGACCGACTCGTTCCTGATCGCGATGCGCGGCATTCAAGGGCTCGGCGCGGCAATCGTCCTGCCGGCGGCGCTCTCGATCGTGATGAACATGTTCTCGGAGGGCGCGGAGCGCAACAAGGCACTCGGTATCTGGGGCGGCATCGGCGCCAGCGGCGCGACCATCGGCCTGATCGCCGGCGGCGTCCTCACGCGCTACCTCGGCTGGGAGTACATCTTCTACCTCAACGTCCCGGTCGGCGCACTCGCGTTCCTTCTCGCGCCGCGCATCGTCCCCGAGAGCCGGCTCGCCACGACGCGCCGCCGCTTCGACCTTTCAGGCGGGATCACCGTCACCGGCGGACTGCTGCTCTTCGTCTACGCGCTTTCGAAGGCACCTCAGGACGGCTGGGCCTCCGGCAGGACGATTGCGCTCCTTGCCGGCGCGGCCGCGCTCATCGCCGCCTTCCTCGTCATCGAGACGCGCGTCGAAGCACCCCTGATGCCGCTCCGGATCTTCCGCCTACGGACCCTCGCCGGCGCCAACGCCGTCGGCCTCCTGCTCGGCGGAAGCTTCTTCGCGTTCATCTTCGTCGGGACGCTCTACATGCAACAGGTACTCGGGTACTCGGCGCTGAAGACCGGTCTTGCCTGGCTCGCGGCATCCCTCACCTCGATGGCCTTCGCCGGGCTGTCGCAGGCGCTCGTCACCCGCATCTCTGCCAAGCTCGTGATGGCAATCGGGATGGGCCTGATCGGCGGCGGGATTCTGTGGGCGACGCAGGCCCCCGCGCACGGCCACTTCTGGAACGACCTCGCAGGGCCGTTCTTCGTCGCCGGCGCAGGCACGGCCTTCGCCTTCATCCCCGTCTCCATCGCCGGGCTTGCAGGCGTCCGCGAGCACGAAGCAGGGCTCGCATCGGGGCTCCTCAACACCTCGCAACAGATCGGCGGCGCGATCGGCGTCGCGGTCGCCTCAACGGTGGCAGCAAGCCACTTCAACGCGCTCACTCGCGCCGGCGCGGCCGCACCCGCGGCGCTCACCGGCGGCTTCCACTGGGCGATGTGGGTCTGCGGAGTCGTCGGCCTCGCTGCCGTCCCGGTCACCTTCCTGCTCATCCGGCGCGACGAGCTCGCCAAGGCAGCCGCTGCCATGGCCGCACCAACGGCAGAGGCCGCCTAAGCACATGAGGGACACGGTGCAACTTCGGCACGCAGCGCCGGCGGCGACGCTTGGGCTGGCCGCCGCATCCTGGGTGGTCGCTGTGCGGCAGATGGACGGGATGGACATGGGGGTGGCGACGCGGCTCGGTTCGTTCGCGTTCTTTGTCGTCCTGTGGGTGTCGATGATGTCGGCGATGATGCTGCCGGGGGCGGCTCCGGCGGTCTCGAGACGCGCTCATGCAAGCGGTCGTGTGCGCGCGGTGCCGCTCTTTGTCGGGTCGTACCTTGCCGTCTGGACGCTCGTGGGTGTCGGCGTGTACGCGCTGTATCGGCCGCACGGGTCGTTTGCCGCCGGCGCGGTTGCGATCGCGGCAGGTGTCTACGAGCTCACGCCGCTCAAGCGGCATTTCCGCCGGCGCTGCGGCGAGAGCGTCCGCTCTGGATTCGAGTTCGG
>JAOPYX010000283.1 GCA_025964535.1 Actinomycetes bacterium
CGCAGGCAATGCGGTGAGCGTGGGGACGGTCGTCCTCATTGCTCTGCTGCTGATCTCCGGCTCGCAATTCACCCTCTTCGCCATGTGGTTCGACATGGAGTCGAACAAGGATCTTCGCTAAGGCAACGCGTCGAGTGCGATCCGTCCCGCCAGCGGCACGGGACATGCTTATCGTGCTCGGGTGCTCCTGGCTCGTCCGGGCGGTCGTGATCGCCACATGGCCACCATCTGCGCATTCGGACGATCTCGACAGCTGGATCAAGGTCGCGCACGAGCTCAACAGCGGGGCGAATCCGTACGTCACCACGACCATCGTCAAATGGCCTCCGTTCGCGATCGTCGTCGTCTGGCTGATCGACCACGTCGCCCGAGGCCTCGGCGTCTCCTTCTTCACTGCGATGCGCGTGACGCTGATCGGCGCGGAAAGCGCCATCGTGGTCGTCCTCTACTGCATGTTGAGCCGATTCGCGCCGGCGCGCACCGTCCGGTGGCTCCTGATCGTCGGGATCAGCCTCAACCCGATGGCGATTCTGTTCGTCTGCCAGCACGAGAACATCGATGTCTTCGTCGGCCTGTTCGTCGCGCTCGCGCTCTGGGCGCTCGTCGTCTACGGCCGTACGAACGACCCCGTCGCTTGGCTGGCGGCGTGTCTCGCGCTCGGGCTCGGCGCCTTCACGAAGACGATCCCCCTCGTCCTCGCGCCGCTCCTCGCGCCCGGCTTTCGCGCGGCGTCGAAGCTCGGGCGAACGCTGGGCGCGGCGCTCTTTCTCGGCCCGATCGTGCTCGGACTGAGCATTGTCTTCGTGCTCGCGCCGCACGCGGTCATCGACAACGTCTTGCACTACCGGTCGATCCGCGGCTATTTCGGTGTCACGGGACTATTGCGAATCGCGCATCTTGACGGCCTCGGCGGGGCGTATGACCGGCTCTTCACGCTCGTGCTCATCGTGTCGGTCGTTCTCCTCTTCCGTGCGGCGTGGCGGCGCGGCCTGGGGACGAGCACGACCGTGTTGCTCGCGAGCCTCCTGCTCGCCGCCATTCCGGCCCTCGGCCCCGGCTACGGGCCGCAATACGCCTACTGGTACATCCCGCCGCTGCTCGCGACGTACGTGCTGCTCGACGCCGTCTGGCGAAGAATCCTCATCGGGTTCTACGTCGTCGCGGCGGCCACCTACGTCGTCGAGTACGCGTTCGTTCGGGCGCTCGGCGCCTTCCTGGTCGCGTTCTTCGACGATTCGTCGCACCTGAAGGAGATCAGCGAGACGCTCTCGCGGCCAGGCGCACAAACCATCGTGCGGGCGCCGCTCTTCGCCGCCTTCCTCGTCCTGCTCGTTGCCGGGTTCCGACGGCTCGGCGCGGCTCTTTCGCTCGCGGGTTCGGACGCGCTCCGGGTCGACCGCGGCTTGAGCTAGCGTCCGGCCCGGATGTCCCGCCGCTCTGCGATCCCGCTCGCCTGTGCTCTCGTTGCGCTCGCGTCGGGAGGCGCCGGCGTCGTTGCCTCGCTGCACTGGCAAGCCTGGGACACGAGCGCGCTCGTCCGCATGCACGACAAGCTCCCCGTCGCGAAGCTCGCGCTCCAGGGCGATCCGAACTTCAGGCTTCGGGGCGAGTCCGGTTTCTACGACGGCGCCTACTTCTACGCGATCGCGCGCGACCCGCTCGCGACCGGCGAGGCGCACCAGCTGCTGGACGAGGCGCCGTACTACTGGGGCCACCCGGCGTACGGGTGGCTGGCCTGGCTCGCGAGCGGGGGAGGGCGACCCGGTGCGGTCCCCGATGCACTGCTTGCCGTCGGGCTGCTCTCGATCTTCGTCGCTGGCGCAGCCGCGAGCCTCCTGGCGCGCGCGATCGGCTGGTCGGCCTGGGGAGGTCTCGTCGTCGCGCTCAACCCGGGGCTCGTCTTCGCCGTCAACAGCGACACGAGCGAGCCGCTGGGCGCCGCCTTGCTCCTCCTTGCCCTCACGGCATATGCGCGCGGCCGGCGCGGCTGGGCGATCGGGCTGTTCGCGGCGCTCTGCTTCGTCAAGGAGCCGCTGGTTCTCGTGCCGCTGGCAATCGCCGCGTGGGAGCTCTGGCGCACCCGGCGTCCACCGTTCGTCGCCGCCGCGGTCGTGCCCGCAGTGCTCTGGTGGGTCTACCTGCGGATCCACCTCGGCGCGTTCCCTTTCGGGCAGGGGAGCGAGCGGCTCACGGCGCCCCTCGCGGGCTGGAGGCGCGCGCTGCTCGATGCCGCTTCGCAATCGTGGAATCCCGGCGTCGACACCGCGCAGATGGGGGAGGCGGCCGTCGCGCTGATCATCGTCGTGGGTCTCGCGATCCTCGTCGCCGGCATCTATGCGCTGCGGCTGCGCAGCGTCGTCGCGCCCGCGTTCCTCGCCATCGCCGTGCTCTACGCGTGCATCACGCCGAACGGCGTCCAGTACCCGAAAGACCTGATTCGCGAGCTCGCGCTCGTGCTCACGCTGCTCCCGTTCGTCCTTGCAGCTCGGACGAGTCCGGCGGAGCCAGCGTCCGCGCATAAATATCCTCGAGCTCTTCTGCCTTCTCGGCGACGACCAGGAAGCTGAACGCGAAGAGCCGCGGCCAGAGTCGCGCCAGCATTCCGGACGTCGTGTCGACGGCGCGGAGCGCCCCGCTCGAGCCGACCATGTCGCGAATCGGCGGCCCGAATCCGTGCACTTCCTTGATCACGAATCCGCCGTCGACCAGAAGCTTCTTGAACGAGTAGATCGTGAACAGCCGGGTGTGCGTCAGATCGAGGATGCCCCGCTTGCCGTAGTTGAACTGGCCGAGGATGAGGCTCAGCCGCATGGCGAGGAAGGCGATGTTGCCCGTGCTCGCGTAGAGCGTTCCCCCGGGCTTCAGGATCTCGGCGATCTTGCGAACGCCTTCCTCAGGGCGCTTCAGGTGCTCCAGCACGTCGAGCATCAGCACGCAGTCGTACTCGTGCCGGCCGAGCCTGCGATCGAAGTCCCCGTCGAGATCGAGCTCGATCGCCTGGGCGGCTCCGGCATCCGAGGGCCGCTCGACATCCGCCGACGTCACGTGCGCGACCTTCTGCGCGAGCTGCGCGCTGAGGACGCCGCGGCTCGAGCCCAGGTCCGCGACGCGCCACTCGGCCGGCCAGTCGCGCGAGAGGATCTCGTGATGGAGGGTGTTGTCGGCCTGCTTCACGCGATAGCCGCTCTCGTCGAACGAGCCGAAGTCGAACTTGGGCTCATAGAACAATCCGGCCTGCCCGAGGCGCACCTTCGAGACCGCCTTGAGGCAGTTCGCCGCGTACTTCAGGCCGTTCACGCGCGAGATCTCGTCGCCGTAGAACGTCGGCACCGGGATCTCCTTGACGACGCGCCCGGTCGACAGCAGTTGGATCAAGACCTCGGTGTCGAAGTGGAAGTCGTCAGAGTTGAGCTGGAACCGAATCGAGCGGAGCGCGTCGACCTTGTAGGCCCGGTAGCCGGAGTGGAACTCGGAAAGTTCGCTGCCGAGCATCCGGTTCTCGATCACCGTGAGCACTTGATTTCCAACCCATTTGTAGAGCGGCATCCCTCCCCGCAGCGCCTCTCGCCGATTGATCATCCGGGAGGCGATCAGTGCGTCCGGCTCGTCTTCGCCGAGCGCGTTGACGATCTGAGGGAGGTACTCGGGTGCGTACTGGCCGTCGCCGTGCAGGAGGACGACGTAGTCGAATCCCTGCTTGATCGCATGGAGATAGCCGAGCTTCTGGTTGCCGCCGTAGCCGCGATTGAACGGCGTTCTGAGGACCGTCACGTTCTCGAACCCCAGGCGCTCGGCGGCGGCACGGGCCGTCTCGAACGTGAGGTCGCTCGACGAGTCGTCGATGACGAGGATCTCGGCGAAGAGGTCGCGCAACCGAGGCGGGATCCGGTCCAGGACGCTCGCGATGAAGTGCTCGGCCTGGAAGGCAACGATGAAGATGGCCACCTTCGTTCGCCCAAGCACCTCGGCGGCGGCCGTGACGGCGTCTTCGTCGACCGGGAAGCGGGCGAGCGTCACCGGCTTGCCGGACGTGCGGGATGCGCGTCGAGTCACCAGAGCACCCGATGGTATCCGGCGGTGCTCGGAAAATGAGCAACGCATACGATTGGGCCTGATGAAGCCGAACCGGTACCGGCCTTGAGACGGGCGCTCGTCACTCCGTTCCTGAACGAGCTCGCGCCGGGCCGGTGCCTCGACAGCACGCGGCTCGTGTCGACCGCCTGATCAGTGCGGTCGTGGATCGACAGCGCGACGCTGGTCGCCGGCCGGCGTTGGTCCACTGCGTGCGCCGCTGCGGGCGCCGCCATCTTCGGCCTCTGCTGCCTCCTCGTGCGTGGCGGCCCACTCGACTCGGCGCCGTACGGGGACGTGCACCTCTACGGCCTCTACGGCGGCCACATGACCTCCGGTCAGATCCCGTACCGGGATTTCTTCGACGAGTACCCGCCACTCGCGCAACCCCTCTTCGCGGTTGTCCGGTGGCTTCCGGGGACGTACGCCCACGCGTTTCGCTGGACGATGGTGTGCTTCGGCGCGGCTGCCCTCGTTCTGCTCGTCTCCGCGCTTGCGTCGATCGGTGCGACCCGCCTGCGCATCGGCGTTGCGGTAGTTGCAGCCGGTGTCGCGCCGTTGCTCGTCGGGCCGATCTTTCTCAACGCCTTCGATCTCTGGCCGGCGTTCCTGACGGCGGGCGCGCTGCTCGCCTTCGTGCGTCGCCATGACCGAACGGCGTACGTGCTGCTCGCCCTCGCCGTCGCGGCCAAGGTCTATCCCGTCGTCTTGCTGCCGCTCGCGCTGATCGACACGTGGGATCGCGGAGGCCGCGAATCCGTGCGCCGCGTCTTGATCTGGTTCGGCGGGACGCTGCTCGCGGTCAACCTGCCGTTCGCTCTCGCCGGCCCGGGCGGCTTGCGGTTCAGCTACTGGGTGCAGATCAAGCGCGGGCTCGAGGTCGAGAGCCTCCCTGCGGCGGTACTGCTCGTGCTCGACCGGCTCGGGTTGCACCACTCGACGCTCGTCGCAAGCCTGTCCACGAATGTCGCGGGAAGCCTTGCGAGCGCGCTGGCCACGCTTTCCTCGCTCGTTGCCCTCGCGGCGATCCTCTTCGTCGCGTGGCTCTACTACCGCCGGCGCGGCGATCTGCTCGTCGCCGCAGGTGCGGCCGTCGTGGGGTTCGTCGCCTTCGGCAAGGTGTTCTCGCCCCAGTACGTCGACTGGCTCGTGCCGCTCGTGCCGGCGGCGGGCGCGGCGGCGTCGGCTGTCCTCCTTGTCGTGCTGGCCCTGACGCGCGTCGTCTTCGACCGCTTCCACGCGCCCGGCGGGCCGTCGGGCGAGCACTACAAGGCGGCGCTCACGTGGTGGGTGTTCGCGCGCGACCTTCTCGTCGTCGCGCTCTACGGGCTGCTCGTCGTGCGTCTGTGGCGGAGGCCGAACAGCAACAGGGCGTAGAGCGCGACGAGCACGAGATTTCGCGCCAGCACGACCCAGATCCGTCCGCCGAGGTGAATCGTGTCGAGGAACGGCTGCGGGAATCGCGCCCACACCTGCGTGAGCGCAAGCGCGAGCAACATGAGCAGCCAGACTGCGATCGAGTCGACGAGCGGGACGAGCGGGACGAGGAACAGCAGGTACTGCGGCGAGAGCACCTTGGCGAAGGCGACGAAGCCGACGGCAGTCGCTGCCACTGCAACGAGCGTTCGGTCGCGATCGACAGCGCCGTCGCGAAGAAGCTGCCAGGCGACGACGGCGGCGACGAACACCAAGATCGTCAACAGCGTTGCGAGCACACCTGCGCCGGGCCCTGCGAGGTCGAACGAGAACGGCGAGTGCGAAACCACCACGCGGAAGTCGCCACCCAGCCGGTGCGCGACGCCGAGGAACGACCCGCCGAGACTCTCGACCTGCAGCCCGCGCGTCGCCTGCTGTTGCAGGCTCGCACGTAACCCTCCGGGTGCGATCGCGGCGAAGGGTGCAAAGACGACGAAGACGACCGCCGCGGCGGCGAGGAGTGCACGCCGTGCTTCGTGTCTCCCGCGCTCGCGAAGCACGTGCATGAGCAATGCCGGAGCGAGCAGCGCCGGGTAGAGCTTCGCCGCTGTCGCGGCTCCGAGCAGCGCCAGCCCCCACCGTGGATATCCGCGCACGACGAGCGCCACCGCCCAGGCGGCGAGCGCCGCCGGCCAGAAATCGAAGCTGTTCAGTGCGATCGGGCCGAGCGCGGCCGGCGCGACCCCGGCGACGACCATGGCGCCATACCGCCTCCGGGCGGATTCGCCGGCGAGCGCGAATGCAACCGCGCCGATCGCCGCAGCTGCGCACAGGAGCTCGAACGCCTTGAACCACGACACGTAGTGCGAGCGCGGCAGGGCAGGAACCGCGAGTGCCGGGATCGCGCCCGGCGGGAACTCCATCGAGAATCCCGAGCGATACGGCACGTGCCCGTGCGCGATTCGGCTGCCATACAGCGAGTAGAGCCCCGTGTCTGCTTTCCCCTGCGAGTCCCACAAGCCGACGTTCGGGAGTGAGCACGCGGCGAGAAGCACCACCCACCCGACCGCTGCGGTGCGCAGCACGGTCACGAGTTCGCCGCAGGCCGAAGCTGCGGGACGCGCGCAGCGATGATCGAGATTCCGGCCGCCCAGAGTACGAAGAGCTCCGGCAAGCTCGCGTAGAGGAAGCGCGGGTGCAGCGAGGTGTTGGCGTAGAAGCTGTAGAAAAGCGGGTTCAGAAGCAGGAACGCGAGCACGAGCGCGAGAGCCCACGGGCGGCGCACGCCGAACGCACCGAGGATCGCGAGCGGAGCGACGATCGCAAGCGTGTGCGGCGAGAAGATCGACGAATGCGTCCAGCTCGTGACGATGTGCGCTGGATCGAATGGGTCCTGCGGCCACGATCGCTGGTTGTGGAACAGCTTCGGGTACGAGAGCGGCCAGTAGACGAGCACGACCGGTGCGAACGTAAGCGCGCCTGCTAGATACGGAAGTGCGCCGGTTCGGCGACCGCGGACGAACACAATGACGAGCGCCGCCGCGGCGAGCAGCGCGTTCGACACCTTCACGCACGTCGCCAGGCTCAGCGCGCACCCCGCGAGCGTCAGGCGCATCGGCGTCGCCCCCGGCGAGAGGATGAGTGCGGCGGCAGCGGTCACCAGGAGCGTGGAGAGCGGCTCGCTGTAGTTGTGTAAGCCCACGTCGACCTCCCACTGGCCGTTCCCCCAGGCTCCCGAGCCGGCGATCAGCCCCACGAGCAGCGGCCACGCGGTCCAGAAGCCGGCCGCGAGCAACCCGACCCAGCGGCGTCCCGTCGCGTAGCGGCCGAGGTACGCCGCCGCGACCACCGTGAGCGCGACGAATACGAGAGAGAGCGCGACGCCGATGTCCCATGCGACATGCGTGGTCAGCCCGAAGCCGAGCGCGCGGTACGCGAGCATCGGGAGCGCCCACACGAGCGGCCAGCCGAACACAGCGGCGCCGCTCGGGTGCATCCAGTGCACGTCGACGCAGATCACGAGGCCGAAGGCGCCGAGCGCCGCCGCTACGAGCCACACCCGGATATCCGGCCTTCGGCGCCACGCGACCGCGATCACCGTCGCGGCGGCGAGGGCAAACAGTGCGTCGAGCGCGAGCACGGCTCGCGGCATCCGGCCCCACGCGGCCATGAACTCGCGGGTGGCATCGTAGAACCCGGTCGCGTCTCCGGTGAGGCCGCCCCTGGTTCTATCCCGTGTGAAGCGCGGGATGCCGGGGAGCTTCGATCCATCCGCCACGAGCGCGGCGAGCGGGATCGCAACACGGATCGCCGCCAGAAGCGCAAGCGCGCCCCACCAGCTTGTGAGCCTCGGCACGCGCATCGGCGCGGACGCTAGCAGCGGTCTCTGCCAGTAAAGCCTTCGTTAAGCCTGCGCGAGTTGTCGGAGTCGCCCGCTAGCATCCCGACCTGTATGCCGACCGCGGTCGTAACCGGGGGTGCGGGCTTTCTCGGATCGCACCTGTGCGACACCCTCGTAGCCGACGGTTACCGGGTCGTTTGCGTCGACAACCTCGAAACCGGATCGCTCCAGAACGTCGAGCATCTCCGTGGCGAGAACTTCACCTTCCTGAATCACGACCTGACGCGGCACATCGAGATCGACGAGGCTGTCGACCTGATCTTCCATCTCGCGAGCCCTGCGAGTCCCATCGACTACCTGAGGCTGCCGCTGCAGACGTTGAAGGTCGGCTCGTACGGCACCCACAACGCCCTCGGCCTGGCGAAATGGAAGCGTGCGCGTTTCCTGCTCGCGTCCACGAG
This sequence comes from Actinomycetes bacterium, assembly GCA_025964535.1. Taxonomy (GTDB): domain Bacteria; phylum Actinomycetota; class Thermoleophilia; order Gaiellales; family Gaiellaceae; genus Palsa-739. The sequence goes on from JAOPYX010000283.1 coordinate 8,290, forward strand.
CGAGGTCTACGGCGACCCGGCCGTCCATCCGCAGCCGGAGAGCTACTGGGGCAACGTGAACCCGATCGGCCCGCGCGGTGTGTACGACGAGGCGAAGCGCTACGCCGAAGCGCTCACGATGGCGTATCACCGCCAGCAGGGCGTCGACACGTGCATCGTCAGGATCTTCAATACCTACGGCACGCGCATGCGGCCCTATGACGGCCGTGCGATTCCGACATTCATTCGCCAGGCGCAGGCGAACCAGCCGATCACCGTGTTTGGCGACGGCTCACAGACGAGAAGCTTCTGTTATGTCGACGACCTCGTTCGCGGTCTCATCGCGCTTGCAAAGAGCGGAGAGCACCTGCCGGTAAATATCGGCAACCCGCAGGAGCTCACGCTGCTCCAGCTCGCGGAGGCCGTTATCGAGGCAACAGGTTCGAAGAGCGAGATCGTCTTCGAAGCGCTACCCGTCGACGACCCGCAAGTCCGTCAGCCCGACATCACACGAGCCCGGCAGCTGCTGGGGTGGGAGCCGCAGATCCCGCTCGAGGAAGGTCTGCGGCGGATGCTGCAAACACATGAACGGGAGCCAACGAGTGTCTAAACGCATTGCCCTGATCTCGGCCCTCTCGGCCGTCGTCGCAGGTCTCGCCGCGGGGGCGGCGACGGCTTCGCCGAAGCACCACAGCGCGCCGAACGCGAAAACGTCGGCCCGCATGCTCGTCGGGATCAACGACGAAGCGAACACCCTGTACGGCAACCCCGCAACCGCTTTCGCAGCGCTGAAGTC
>JAOPYX010000320.1 GCA_025964535.1 Actinomycetes bacterium
TCCTGTTCGAGCGCGGACTTCTGTGTCGAGTAGGTCTCGTCCGACGGCGCGACCGTGCGTTGCGTCTCCGGGATGGGCACCGGAAAGCGCGGAAACGTGTCGATGCTCTCGGCCTCGTCGAGCGTCCGCCCCGCGTCGTCGGCGTACACCGACGCGCTCGAGATTGCGACGACCGAGCCGACATGGCCTGCCAATCGGTTCAGCTGCTCACCGTGCTCACGCGTGAAGGCGACAACGTCGACGACGACATCGACTCCGTCGCCAATTGCCGCCTCGAGCTCATCGCCGACATCCCTGTCGACCCGCGCCGCGCGAACACCGAGCTCCGCGAGCGCACCCGGCAACGACCCGGAACGTGAGGCTACGACGACCTCCCATCCGTCCTCGGCGAGTCGGGGCGCGACTGCCCGGCCGATCTGTCCAGTCCCGCCAAGCACGAGGGCACGTTTCACACCGCAATCCTAATGCAACCCTACGGTTGCGCTTCGCCGGAGGCTCGGCGGCAGCGGCGTATCGGCTCTCAGGCGGCGCGCGGCAGTGCTTCGCGGTACTCGCGGAAGTACTCGGGCCGGACACGCAGGAAGCGTGCGCACTCCTCGATCAGCGCCGGAGAGGGCGGAGCCTCACCTGAGACCGCAGCTCGGAGCGCTCCCGCCGAGACGCCGTCGAGCACCTCCGCGAGCGTCGCGACCTTGAGGCCGCGTGCGGTCACGTAGACGTCCTCGACCTCACGGGCCAGCTCCGTGAGGGCCGGGCCGAACGGCTGATTCGAGACGAGCACGGCGCAAGTGTCGCCACCGCCCCGGACGGAGCGCGAGCCGTCAGATCGACTGGAGCGACCTGGCCCCCGGCCCGACGTACTTCGCCGCCGGCCGGACGAGCACGCCGAGACGCTTCTGCTCGAGGATGTGCGCCGACCAGCCCGCGGTGCGGGAGCAGGCGAACATCGCCGGCGCCAGCGCAGGCGGGATCTCCGCGACGTCGAGCACGATCGCCGACCAGAACTCGACGTTCGTGTACGAGTGATCCGGGTGCTTCTTCGCGATCGCCTGGTGCGCGGCCTCCTCGAGTGCCTCGGCGACCTCGACGCGCGGTGAGCCGAGCTCCTTCGCCGTCCTCTTCAGCAGGCGCGAGCGTGGGTCCTCGGCGCGATAGACGCGGTGGCCGAAGCCCATGATCCGCTCCTTGCGCGCGAGCGCCTGATCCACCCACTTCTCCGCATCGCCGAGCTCGGCCACGGCATCGAGCATCGGTAGTACCCGGGCGGGCGCGCCGCCGTGCAGCGGGCCCGAGAGCGCGCCGACCGCCGAGGAGAGCGCAGCGCCGGAGTCGGCGCCGGTGGAGGCGACGACCCGGGCGGTGAAGGTCGACGCGTTGAGGCCGTGCTCCGCGGTGCAGATCCAATAGGTGTCGATCGCCTTCGCGTGCGTGTCGTTCACCTCGCCGCGCCACGCAAGCAGGAAGCGCTCCGCCGCGGTCTGGCCTTCGAGCACCGTCGCCTCCGGCACGGCTGCCTTGTCCGCGCCACGCGCGGACTGGGCGACGATCGAGAGCGCTGCCGCCGACAGGCGGCGCAGGTCCTCCTTCGCCGTGTCGTCATCGATGTCGATGAGCTGGCCGAGGTTCCACTTGCCACTCAGGCCGGCGAGAGCGGCCTGGAGATCGGACATGTGATGGCCGGTTCGGTACTCGAGCTCCTGGTACGCGGCCGGCAGGCCGGGCTCGAGCGACCCGTCGACGAGCAGCCCCCACACCTTCTCGAACGGGACCTGTCCGACGAGCTCTTCGATGTCGACGCCGCGGTAGCGGAGCTGGCCGCCGTCGCGATCCGGTTCTGCGATCTCCGTCTCGAAGGCGACGACGCCGGCGAGGCCTGGGCTGAACTCGTTCATGCGTGAATCTCCTCCAGCTCGATCGTAAGGCCGGTTCCACGCTCGCGCGCTGCAGCAAGCACGAGCGCCGCCGCCGCCACGTCCTGCACGGCGACCCCGACAGACTTGTATAGCGTAGTTTCGCCGGGGGTGGTTCGGCCGGGCCGGGCGCCGGACACGAGCTCGCCGAGCTCGGCGTGGACCGCCGACTCGTCGAGCCCCGCCAGCTCGGCTGCGCCGGCAGGCGGTGGCGCGACCGCCGCCCGCGTCTCGACCACGAGCGTGGCATCGGCGACGATCGCCGGGTCGACCTCGCCCCCGGACTGCGTGGCGCCGACCGAGCTCACGTGGGTGCCGGGTGCCAGCCATTCCCGGCGGACGACCGGCTCCGGCGAGTGCGTGGTCGCAGCGACGACGTCGGCGCCGCGAACGGCCTCCTCGAACGAGCCGCATGCAGTCGCGCCCAGCTCGGCTGCCAGCTCCTCCGCCTTTGCTGCGTCGCGCCCTGCGATCCGCACCTCGCTCCAGTCGCGGACACGGGCGAAGGCGCGCGCGTGCGCGCGAGCCTGGACGCCGGTGCCGAGGATCGCGAGCACCTTCGCGTCCTCCCGGGCGAGGAGCCGCGCGGCGAGTGCTGCGGCACCGGCCGTGCGCGCCTCCGTGATGTATGTCCCGTCCATGAGCGCGACCGGCGATCCGTTCGTGGGATCGAAGAGCATGATCGCCGCCTGATGCGTCGGCCGATCGGTGTTGCCGGGGAAGAGCGTGACGAGCTTGCAGCCGAGGCCCGCGGACGGCAGGTAGGCCGGCATCGCTCCCAGCAGCCCGGCGTCCTGCGCAAACGCGGCAATCCTCGGCGGCATCGACACGGAGCCCGAAGAGAGCTCCTCGTGCGCCCGCGCCAGCGCGTCGACGAGCTCGTCGAGGTCGAGGAGCTGCTCCACGTCGGCGCGGGTCAGGACGAGCATCGCCGTGGACCGTATCCGAGTCGCGGGCTCGGGTGAGCGATCAGCGCGCGGGAATGGGAAAGCTGCGGCGCGGCGGGCCGACGTACTCGGACGACGGCCGGATGATCTTGTTGTCGCTCTGCTGCTCGAGAACGTGGGCGGCCTGCCCGGCGATCCTGCTCGCTGCGAAGAGCGGCGTGAACAGATCGGTCGGGACGCCGAGGTAGGTGTAGACGGATGCGGAGTAGAGATCGACGTTGGGGTAGAGCCCCTTCTCCTCGAAGACCGTCTTCTCTGCCGCCTCGGTGATCGCGTACCAGTTCGGGTCGCCGCGCTCCTCCGAGAATGCGCGCGAGATGTCCTTGAGAATGAGCGCGCGAGGGTCGTAGGCGCGATACAACGGGTGGCCGAAGCCGAACAGCTTCTCCTTGCGCTCGAACATCGCGTGCACCTCGGCCGGCGTGCGATCGGCGGAGCCGAATCGCTCGAAGAGCTTCATCGCCGCTTCGTTCGCACCGCCGTGCAGGGGCCCGCTGAGTGCGGCAATGCCTCCGACGATCGCCGCGTGCAGGTCCGCGCCCGTCCCGGCAATGACGCGTGCGGTGAAGGTCGACGCGTTCATCTCGTGCTCGGCGTGGAGGATCATCGCGATGTCGAAGGCGCGAGCCGCCTGCTCGTCGGGCTGCTCACCGTGCAGCATCGCAAGGAAGTTCTCCGCGTAGCTCGAGCCCGGATCGGGATCGACGGGTGCGAGGCCCTTCCGTCGTCGCTCGTACCGCGCGATGATCGTCGGCGCCTGCGCGATCAGGTGCGCCGCCTTCCGGATTCCACTGTCCCGGTCGTTCGCCTCGCGGTCCGGGTCACCGAACGCGAGGGCGGAGATCGCCGTCCGCAGCATGTCCATCGGGAGGGCCCTCGATGCCGACTCGTCGATGAGCGCCGCTACATGGGGAGGCAGTTCGCGACGGAGGAGCTCGTCGCGAAAGCCGGCGAGCTGCTCCTGATCGGGAAGCTCGCCGTTCAGGAGAAGAAAGGCGACCTCTTCGTACGTTCCGTGCTCCGCCAGATCGGCGATGTCGTAGCCCCGATACATGAGGACGCCCTCTTCGGGATCGATCGACGAGACCGCGGATTGGGCAACGACCACTCCGGAGAGCTGGACGGACTTCTTGGCGGGCATGTCAGACGACGTTACCGGCGATTCGCCGCGATTGGCGCATTCGCCGGCGGCTGGGCGGGTGGCTTCGAGTCGACGAGGACGGCGGCGGCGAGCAGCACCGCCATCGCGACGGCGCTCTCACCGAGCATGCTCCTCGACAGGCGCCCCGGCACGCGGTCGTGCTCGACGCGTGGCACCACGACGAAGTGATGGATGGCCCCCCAGGCGAGTGCGAGGGAGACCAGCCCGAGCTTCACGAGCAGCACGTGGCCGTAGCCCGTCCGCCAGAGGTCGTGCACGTGCGGCAGGCGGAGCACGCTGAGATAGATGCCGGCGCCGAGCAGCAGGGCGATGAGCACCGTCGCCAGGCGAGAGAAGCGAAGGAACGCGAGCCGCCGCAGCTCCGGCGCGGCAGGCCAGACGACGGCGACGAGCTGCACGAGCCCGCCGACCCAGAGCGTCGCCGCGCTCAGGTGCACCCAGTCGGCAAGCTCCGTGAAGCGCGAGTGGCCCGCGTCGGCCGCCGAGTGCCCCGACAGGGAGAGCCCCGATGCGAAGAGGAGCCCGAGCACGAATGCGGGCCAGAGAAAGGCCTGCCGGCCGGTGAGCCAGCCGAGGTAGAGCAAGGCTGCGACGAACGCGAAGCCGAGCTCCATCGTGATGAAGGCGATGCCGAAACGCGTGCCGCCCGAGATCGGCGAAAGGTCGCCGTAGAGGAAGCGGCCGAACGGCAGCTGCAGCGCGTCCTGCGCGCGCAAGAGAAAGGCGACGATGCCGGCCTCGAGCACGCCCACGACGCCGATGCCGGTCACCCAGTAGAACCGCCGCTCCAGGCGTCCTGACAGCGGCGCACGCAGCACCAGCAGCCGAAAGCCGAGGCCGCCCACGACGAGCGCGAGCGCGAGGAAGTACGCCCAGCGGACGAGATGCTCGGTGCGCGTCGGGCCCTGCGAGCCGACGGCGTCGGTCACGAGCGGCGCGGAAGCGCGCACGCCGAAGGTGTAGACGCCGGACACGACGTGCCCGTCGCTCGACATCGCCTGCCAGCGCACGGTGTACGGACCGCGCGGCAGCTTCGGCAGGCGCGCGACGATCGCGTTCTTCGCCGGGACGGCGCGCGCGGGGGCCGCGACGTTCTTCCCGTTGCCCGTCAGCACGACGATCGAGCTCGGCAGTGCAGTCACCGCCTGGTCGAAGCGCACGATTACCTCACGAGGCGACTGCGCGAGACGCTCGCGAAACGTCGGCGACGTATGGACGACGCTCGCATGTGCGAACGCCGAGATCGGGAACGCGAGGACGGCGAGCGCGACGATGACGAGCGCGCCTCTCATCGATGCGGCACACCTGCGGATGGAGAGAGGTGGCCGAAGATCGGGGCGACGTCACGGTCGGAATAGAGCATCACCGAGACGGCGATGACCGTCGCGGCAAAGCCTGCCGCCGCCGCAACCGACCGCGGACGAAACGCCTGCAGAAGCGGGAACACCGCGCCGGCGACGATCGTCCAGCCGAGCGCGTGGTGCAGGAACGCCGCTCGTGCGAAGAGCCAGTGCTGCTGCTCGTGCGCCAGCAACGCGGCGCCCGAGACGAGCATGGCGAGCACGGTGCACAGGCGCCAGTACTGCGACCGCAGCT
>JAOPYX010000323.1 GCA_025964535.1 Actinomycetes bacterium
GCCGAGCCGCGGTACTTCGCGTGCATGTCGCGCCGGAAGAGGTTCGCGAAGAGGTCGCGGTAGCGAACGACGTCGGCGTACACGGCGAGCGAGCTCACGCGCTGCGCTTTCGCGCATAGATCGAGACGCCTGCGAAGCGAATTGCGCTGAGATGCGTGAGCGTGCCGAGCGTCATCCCGATCTTCGGGATCTTCGACAGCAGCCGCCCGTAGGGCCGCGGCGGCCAACCGTCGGGCCGCTCGAGCCGGCGCACGACAAGGCCCGCGCGCGTGAAGGCCGCCGCATACGCCCACACGGAGTGCACATGCTCGTTGATCCCGAGCTCCTTCTCGCCTGCCTGGTCCGGATTCTCCGAGCCCCGGAGCACTCCGCGAACGCCCTCGTTCAGACCGGCGACGACGCCACCCGGTCGGGTCACGCGCGCCATCTCCCGAACCATCCGCGGCAGGTCGAGCGCGTGGTGCAGCGTCGCCACGCAGTACGTCAGGTCGAAGGTCTCGTCTGCGAACGGCAGATGCTCGCCGTCGGCCTGGATGCGCGCGAAGTCGCCGTAGAACGCGCCGCGCCCGAGGCCGATGTTCGGGTCGGTGAGGATGTCGGTCGCGACGTATTCACAGTCGCGCTCGAGCCAAAATCGCGAGCCCCACGCCTTCGCCGCTCCAACCTCGAGCACGCGCAACCCGCGCGAGCCTTCGACGTAGCGGTCGAGCAGAACCTGGAACGAGTGCCCGTTGGCGAGCCAGTTGAGCTCATTCCACCCGAGCTCCTGATTCACGAAGGGGAGGACGGCGTCGACCGTGTCGTTAGGCTCGTACCAGCCCTCGGCCTGCGCCCTCTCGAGCCAGCCCTCCGCCTCGCGCAGCTTCGCCGGCGCGCCCGGAAGCCCCTCGTGCAGCATCAGGGGGATTCCGTCGTCCGTCCGCCCGAAGGTCCGGCCGCAGCCGGTACAGCGGTATGCGTCGCCTTCCTCGCCCAGCGAGGCGCGGCAGAACGGACAGCGAATGAGCTCGAGCAGCGGCGTCCTCACGTGTTCTCCGGGCCCAAACTACCGCGCGACAGTTCTAAGGACCGGAGCAAGACGGTCGGCAAAGCCGTGCGTAGTATGCGCACGCTCGACTCGCGCGCGCGCCGCGGAGCCCAGACGGGACGCCAGCTCGGCATCCCCAAGGACCCTCTCAATCGCCTCACGCAACGCAGCCGGATCCTCAGGCGGGACCAGCAGCGCCTCGACGCCGTGGTCGACGTAGTCCCGCAGAATTCCCCGCTCGGTCGCGACGACGGGTTTGCCCATTGCCATCGCCTCGAGCAGTGCCGTCAGCCCACCGCCCTCGGAGCCGTATGGGTAGTCGTCGCTGCGCTGCGGCACCACGACGCAGGCGGCGCGGGCGTAGGCATCGCGCAGGTCGATGGACGAGAGTCGCCGCGCAGTTGTGTTCAGCGGAAGCTCGAGACCTTCGATGTTGCGCGGGTGTACCACGAGCCGGACCTCCGCGTCGATCCCGCGAATCGCGTCGACTAACGTCCCGTAGTCGCGAGCGAGATCCTTACCGACGCTGAAGATCGATCCGTCTGGGGCGCTGGCCTCCGGCGAAAAGAATGTGGCGTCCACCGGGACCAGCAACGTCTCGACGTGCTCCTCGCGGAGGCCCACTTCGGCCACCAACTCGGCGCGCTGCGACTCGCCGAGGCACACGACACGGGCCGCCGTACGCAGCGACCGTCCGAGGAGTGCCCGTCGGCGCGGCGACGCCCGACGCCAGATGAGATTGAGGCCGTAGTTGATGACGACCACCGGCACGGCACGGGCGCGCGCAGCGAGCGGAAGAATATTCGCCAGCGGCGTGAACACGACATCCGACCTGCCAATCTCGAACGGAAGCGTGAGCTCGCGCAAGTTCCACGCGATCCGGTCGAACGGCGGCCGAAGGTCGCGGCGCGACAGAAGCGGGTCGTGAACGTGGGCTTCGATGCGGTGCTCGGCGAGATGGTTCGCGCCGAGCAACGTCGAGTCCGGTTCGCTGCCCGCAGCTATTCCGGCCATCAGAGCGGCGCGCGGGTTCGGGAAGATGAACGTCGCCCTCATCGGCTTCGCAAATGTCCCGTTCGGCTGGACGACGTCCATACGGCGGGACAATGTGCGAGAGACGCGTCAGGATCCGCGGAGAGAGAATCACCGAGGAGACAGGGGAACAACTTGGGCGGGCTAGAGCTCACCTGGGCAAACCTACTGGGCCACTCGTGTCCCCGAGCGGATTCCCGGCTACTCCGCACCCGAACACACCCCTTACAGCAGTTCGTTACGCTGGTCGGCGTGCTAGCTGCGCGGCAGAGGCGCGCTGCGCCGTGACGGCTGTGGCTGCGCTTGCCGCCTTCCCGGCGAGCCTGCTGACCATCGGCTTCCTCCTTCGCGGCACCCTCGCGCATCGAGTCGTCGCTGCGCCGACCGCAGATCGCTGGCACCGCCACGATACGCCGCTCGTCGGGGGCATCGGGATCTTCGTCGGGCTCTTGGTCGGCGTCGGCATCGCCGTCGCGACCGGGTCAATCGAGGCGACGCACGAACTGCTCGGGATCGTCGGCGGCTGCGCGATTCTTTTCGTTGCCGGGCTCATCGACGATCTCTTCACGCTGAACCCCCTCGCGAAACTCTGCGCCCAGTTCGCAGCGGCCGGACTCGTGCTGGCAATGGGACTCCGAGTGGAGGTGGTGTCGAACGGTCTCGTCGCGACGGTGCTTGGCGTGCTCTGGCTCGTTGGGATGACGAACGCGTTCAACCTGCTCGACAACATGGACGGTCTCGCTGCGACGCTCGCAGCGATCGCGTGCGCCTATTTCGCGATCGACGCGGTCACCGTCCATCCAAGCAATATCGCGTTGGCGGTGGCACTCAGCGTCTGCCTGGCGTGCGTCGGCTTCCTGCCGTACAACCTGCGTATCGGCAAGCGTGCGGCAGCCTTCCTGGGA
>JAOPYX010000287.1 GCA_025964535.1 Actinomycetes bacterium
CAGGCCCAGCTTGACCGCGGCTGCCGTGACACGCTGCTCGAAATCCGAGGCGTTGAAGCTGAACCGGTAGCCCAGGAACTCGACGACATAGTCCTCGCCGGAGCTGTAGTTCGCCTCCGAGTCCACCAAGGAAGCGTACCCTTGGGGCGTGCGCCGCTTCCGCCTCGGAATCGCCCTCGTCGCTGTCTTCGGGCTCGTCGTCCTGACGTCCCTCGTGATGGGCTGGCCGCTCGAGCGGGCCATCTACCTGGCGCCTGTGATCGTGGTGGCCGCGGCCGCCCTGATCGGTCTGCTCATCCTCTGGGGCAAGGTGGCGGCGCAGTCGCTGAAGGAGAGCAAGCGTCCGAGGCTCATCCTGGGGCTCTGGGTCGGCGGGATCGCACTGATGGTCGTGCTGAGCGTGCTGGGGGTCAACCTGCCCCGCGAAGGCGGCTGAGCCAGGCTCAGGCTCGCACGCTGGCGACGGTGGCAAGCGCGCGGGGGAGAGCATCCAGCAGCCGGTCGACGTCGTCTCGTGTCGTGTACAGCGCGATCGAGATCCGCAGCAGGTCCTTCTGCGGCCGCATGACGGGGATCTCGATGCCGTGCTCCTCGAACAGCGTGCGCCCCAGCGTCTCTCCGGCTCCGTCGGGCAGTCGCACAGACGCCATGTGCAGCACCATCTCCTCGGGCGCGATCGGCTCGCTGCCGAGGAGAGTGCACAGGTCGCGGCGCGCCTCGCGGCAGGCCTCGACGCAGCGCGCGCGTACCTCCTCCGACATGTGCTCCTGCTGGAAGGCGATCGCCGCCGGCACGGTGAGATAGGCGGCCGCGTCGCGCGTGCCCTGCTCCTCCGTGCGGGAGATGAACGTCGAGGCGTTCGCATGGCCCCAGCTGACGATCGGGCCTTCGACGCGCTCCTGGTGCTCAGGCCGCACGTGCAGGAAGCCGGCTCCCTTCGGGGCGGAGAGCCACTTGTGGCAATTGCCCGAGTAGAAGTCGGCGCCGAGCGCCTCGAGGTCGAGCGGCACATGGCCAGGTGCGTGCGCTCCGTCGACGATCGTGACGAGCCCGGCGCCGCGCGCGCGGCGGACGATCTCCTCGATCGGCAGGAGGACACCGGTCTCGGAGGTGATGTGCGACGCAAAGACGACGCGCGTGCGGTCGGTCTGGCGGGCAAAGAGCTGCTCGACGACGTCCTCGACCGGAAGCGACATCTCGGCTCGCACGTAGCGCGCCCCGGCCCTGGCGCAGATCGCCTCCCACGCAAGATCGCATGCTCCGTATTCCAGGCCGGTGGCGAGCACCTCGTCGCCCGGCTGTAGGTCGAGCGACCGGGCGGCCATGTTCACGCCGGTCGTCGCGTTCTGGACGAACGTCAGATCGTCAGGTGCTGCCCCCATGTACGCGGCGAGCGCCGCCCGCGCCTCCGCGAGGAGCCCGTGCAGCCGGTTCAGGATGAAATCGACCGGCTCCCGCTCGAGCTCGAGCTGCCACGCCTGGTAGCGCTCGAACACCGGCCGGGGACACGCGCCGAAGGAGCCGTGGTTCAGGAAGACGACATCGGGGTCGAGCAGGAAGAGGTCGCGCATGCCGCACAGTCTCGCGCATCCGCGCGCATGGAACAGTGCCATCCGACGGCACCCGTAGCGTTGTTGCACGATGCACGAGGGCACCTGGACGATTGGTCCGTGTCCGCACCGGGTGCAGGCCGAGCTTGCGGACTCGCTTGGTATCAGCGAGCTGACAGCAAGCGTCCTCGTCCGGCGCGGGTTCTCCGACCCACGCGACGCGAAGGCCTTCCTCGACGGGGAGATGCCGCCGCACGACCCGTTCCTGCTCGGCGACATGCGCGTCGCCTGCGAGCGGATCCGGGCCGCGGTCGCCGAGGGACGGCGCATCTGCGTCCACGGCGACTACGACGTCGACGGGATCGCCGCCACGACGCTCGCCGTCCTCCTGCTCCGCGAGCTCGGCGCCGAGGTCGACTGGCATCTGCCGAGCCGCTTCGACGAGGGCTACGGCGTGCGGAGCGCGACGCTCGGGCGCCTCGCCGACGAAGGGTGCGGGCTCGTGCTCACGGTCGACTGCGGCATCACCGCCGTGGAGGAGGTCGCGGAGGCGAAGGCGCGTGGGCTCGAGGTGATCATCACCGACCATCACCGGCCCAGGTCGTCCGAGCATGGTGGCTTCGCGCTGCCGGATTGCCCGATCGTCGCGACGCGTCCGTCCGACTATCCGTTTCCGGAGCTCTGCGGCACCGGCGTCGTCTACAAGCTCGGCCAAGCCCTCTTCGGTGTCGACTCGGAGATCCCGAAGCGTCACCTCGATCTCGTCGCACTGGCGACGATCGCCGACGTCGTGCCGTTGCTCGACGAGAACCGCAGCATGGTGATCGCGGGCCTGCGGGCGCTCGCGCGCACGCAGAAGGTGGGGCTCCAGGCGCTGATGCGGGTCGCCGGTGTCGATCCCGCCGCGGTCGACGCCGGCGCGGTCGGCTTCCGGCTCGGGCCGCGGATCAACGCCGCCGGCCGGCTCGGCCATCCGCGCGACGCGCTCGAGCTGCTCCTCACCGACGATCCCGACGACGCTCGCCGGCTCGCAAACTCACTCGAGGAGCTGAACAAGGAGCGGCAGGCGGTCGAGGGGCGCATCGTGCGCGAGGCGATCGCACAGGTCGATTCGTGGCCGGAAGAGCACAAGCAGCGGCGCGCCTACGTCGTCGCCGGCGAGGACTGGCACGAGGGCGTGATCGGCATCGTCGCCTCGCGGCTCG